>DAOVEU010000218.1:0-4438 GCA_030668805.1 Desulfobacterales bacterium | reverse complement strand
GTTTCAGCGGCCAGGGCAGGCATAGCTTCCGTCCTGGCTGTTTGCCGACTGGTCATGTCGGGCAGCTCGTCGACCGGCACAATATACTCGGCCCTATGTCCCATGCCGGCATTAAGCACCAACTTCAGGTCAGTCTTTTGGGGTGGCTTGAAAGAAAACTCCCCAGCTTCATTAGTCTTACATTCCAGGAGCTTCTTGCCTGAGGGATCAAATACCTCTATCCTGGCATTCTTACAAGGTGTGCCATCACTGAACCCACCTTCCACAAAGATGGTGTCTCCTTCCACATAGGCTGTAAGAAGGACCTTGTGGGCCAAAGCCCATGGCACTGTTATGGCCAGGTACAGCACGGTGAAAAGAAAAAAAACACTAACTTTCGAAACCCTTGTATACTCTTTACGTAGATTGAATCGGTGCATGAGCTACTCCTAATATTTCGGGTTTAACTTTTTTGAAAAAGGCCACACAAAATGCAGTCATAATCCCTTCGATGATCATAACCGGAAAGTGTGCGATGACCACCAGTTTCGACACTTCCATAAACGCCTCTCCCGTGAAGACTAAGGAAATACCCACCATGATGCTCGTTAAAAACACAGCCAGGAACCCGCAGGCAAATGCTGATCCCAAGGAGATGAAGGTGTTTTTACGTCTGATCGCATAACTAAACACGTAAAAGCAGACAAGGGCCGGCACCACCACGTTTACCGTATTGACCCCAAGGGGTGTAATCCCCCCGAATTGAAATAGAATGGATTGCAGGGTGAGGGCCACCAGAATGGCTGGAAAGGCCGCCCAGCCTAACAGGAGCCCGATAACACCATTCAATAAGAGGTGTACACTTGATGGTCCAATGGGAACATGGACAAGGGATGCCACAAAAAAGGTTGACGACAGGATGGCCACCTGAGGTATGCGGTCATAGTCCATTCTTTTAAGCCCCACGGCGCAACCAGCCACCGTGATGGCGGCACCTGTGATCAACACGGGTGCAGATAACACGCCCTCTGAAATATGCATAATACCCCTCCTTTCTCCTCTTCCATATCAAGACCTTTTCTTTTTTCTTCTTTTTTCATGAGAAACCACTATCTTTTTTGCTCATGTTACCTTCACATTCTACTTGTGCGATTAGCCACATGGTAGCAACTTTCATCCCATTCACAGTCGCGGAGTGGCAGAAGATTCAGCACCAATTCCTGAGACCGAACTAAAAAAATCCCCAGACTGATCATTCAGCCTGGGGATTTCCCTTTTTTATCCTCAAAACTGTCTTGTGTCCACAACCCGAGCACGCGTGGTTTGTGATACACGACTGTTACTGTGGCAGGTCTTCTGGCTTCCCCGCCCTTTTAGCGACCTTCCCATCCCGATTGATTGGAACAGTGGCACAGTGGTACTAAATGCTAAAAGGGTTCCCTTTTCTTGATAAAAAAGGACGGGGTTACAGCGGCGGGCCCGCTCCCGAGTCTAACGGGATTCCCTATTAAGCCTCAGAGGGCACCATAAGTATACCCTTTATGCGAAAGTGCATGCTGGTGTCAAGAGGAAATCAGCCGGAACAGGCCAGGCAAGGCGGGGATAGTGCGTCTTGATTGATCGCGATCTTGTCAATAGTGATGTGCCATACCAACTTTGGGGAAATATCTCTTCGTCTCCACCCTGCCTTGAGGCTCCGGCTTCCGTCTGAGAGCATTGGCAATTTCTTGTTTGAGCTCCCTGAAGTCTGCACTTTTTATCACGTAGCCCTCGGCCAGAGACAGGCAGGGGTCATCCCGAAAGCTGTCATAGGCGGTCACAATAATGACAGGTAGATAAGGATTTTGCCTTTTGACATCACGCAACACGTCCCATCCGTCGGGTCCGTCCAAATACAGATCGAGGAGCACCAAATCGGGTGGCGAAGCCTTGAGGTGTGCCCTGACCGATTCGGCATCACCTACGCTCGTAACCCCATATCCCTCGTCAACCAACTCCTCTGAAAAAAGCTGTCGAACGCATGGTTGATCATCTACGATTAAGATATTTGCCATTTTTCTTCTCACCCTCATCTGTGGAGGCAGGCTCTGGACCTGCCGGAACATCTCCAAAGCTCTCTGTCTGCCTTGATAGGCTGCGGATGTCGCACTCGCAAAACAGCATGCTAAGCCATGCAATCAACCTGCCATCTCCTTCAGAATATCAAGTTTAAAAAAATAGCTGGAAAGTGGTAGGTTATACCCACTATCACTGCTGTCCGGAATAATTTTTCAAAATACGGCATAACTAGCTATAATTATAGTTATTTTCAGGGTTAGAAATCGTTATCGACTTGAAATGAGATTTTGGGCCATAATTCCGAAAAATTTGGACCTGTGCGGTTAGTATATTCGTAGCCTTAGCAATACCGTTTAAATCCCCCCTAGCCCCCCTTTTTCAAAGGGGGGAAACCACCTTTGGCCAAAAAGTCCCCCTTTATTAAAGGGGGATTTAGGGGGATTTTTCAAGTAACCGCACAGGTTGAAAAATTTCGGAAGGAGTGGCCCATGTACACAGGAAAAACAGTCTTTTCGCAATTGATAGATTTTTTACCCCTGCACGAGTTCCGCCGTTGTATAAAACGCTACGACGGCAATCGTCACGTGAAGTCATTTTCATGTTTGGACCAATTGCTTTGCATGATGTTTGCCCAACTTTCTTACCGGGAAAGCCTTCGAGATATCGAGTCCTGCTTACGCGCCATGCAACATAAGCTTTATCACATGGGGATGCGCAGTAAGGTCTCTCGAAGTACGTTGGCTGAGGCGAACGAGAAACGTGACTGGCGTATTTATGCTGATTTTGCTCAAGTGTTGATAAACATCGCCAGAGATCTGTACATTGACGAAGAATTCGGGGTGGAACTCGACGAAACGGTCTATGCTCTGGATGCATCGACAATTGACCTATGCCTTTCTCTGTTTCCTTGGGCAAGGTTTCGCAAAACCAAGGGAGCCATCAAGTTGCATACCCTGTTGGACCTGCGTGGCAATATCCCGACGTTCATTTCAATAACGGACGGTAAAGTTCACGATGTAAAAGTCTTGGACGAATTGCTTCCAGAACCTGGAGCATTTTATATTATGGATCGCGCCTATCTCGATTTCACCCGTCTCTACACCTTGAACCAATGCCTATCATTTTTTGTCATCCGTTCAAAAAGCAATACCAAGCTTCGTCGCATTTACTCTCGGAAGATAGACAAATCCACCGGATTGAGATGCGATCAAACAATCGTACTCACTGGCAAAGACTCGGCAAATGACTACCCCGAAAAACTGCGCCGAGTCAAATTCTTTGATGAGAAAACAGGCAAACGTTTTTCCTTTCTTACAAACAACTTCATCGTGCCAGCGTTAGTTATCGCAGAGCTTTATCGCTGTCGTTGGCAAGTAGAACTTTTCTTCAAGTGGATTAAGCAACACTTAAGAATAAAGAGGTTCTTTGGAACAAGCGAGAGCGCAGTAAAATCTCAGATTTGGATTGCCGTTTCCGCATATGTTTTAGTCGCCATAGTGAAAAAACGTCTAAGACTTGACCACGTGACTCTTTACACAATTCTACAGATTTTGAGCGTCACCCTGTTCGAGAAAACCCTTATGTTACACTTAGTTACGCCCCGAGACTACAGTATTTCCAATGACTACTACGGTATCCAATTGGAATTATTCGATTATTAACCGGACACTTGTGACCCACTATTTAGCCAGGCCTAGAAGGTGGGATCTAAGATTGATTTTTTTGTTCTTCAGTCCGATTCACTTCGTGCTCAGTATTCCAATTGCGTAGCGGAGCGGAGCTAAGTTCTGTGGGGAGGGGCAATGAAAGCAGAAAGGGTGAATCCGGGATCGGGGTCGTTTTCTCATCTCAAAATTTTTTAAGTGTAGAGAGAAAATTTTCGCCACCGATCCCAGACTTCCACCATGATCGTATGAACATGCAATATTCATTCCTTTCTGAAAAGAACTTTAACACGACGACGCATATTAAAATCAGGCTCAAGATCCTTATACAGCCTGAGAGAAACAGCCTCAGGATGAACGAACGAGGCAAGGTTAATACCCTCTTACATGGAGGAATGGCTTGAAATTGAAATAAAGTGTCAAGAAACATCTTATATGTGTCAAAGATTTGACAACCTCCAGGAATTTCCAGGAATGGGGAATGGGGGGAATGGGGACGCTGGTAAGAAAGTAACAAAATCTTATTCGATTAATTGCAACCCATTTTCGCGGGCAATGGTTTCTCCCCTTTCGACCGAGAACCCCACGCCAGGGGGGCTCATTTCCAGCCGCCTGGCCAGTTCTCCCTAATGTTGCATAAACAACATGGCAACAGAAGGAAAAAACCAAGAATAAGATTTGGTTGAGCATTCATGATGCATTTTTCAGAAATCCACCGACAGTGACATCCATGAAAA
>DAOVEU010000053.1:0-8496 GCA_030668805.1 Desulfobacterales bacterium | reverse complement strand
GCAATGCCGTTTCCAACTATCTTCAGGTAGGCCATGTCAGCATGCTGGTGTAGAAGTCCCCAGCTCCTGAAATTCCTGAGCGCTGCCTCCAGGGGCTTCTTGTCGATGACCTTTTCAAAAGGGCTCCGAACATCCAGCAAGCGCCTGTCAATCCAGGGCCGAAGGGCCTCTTGGAGTTTAGAGTGGGCCGGATGATAGACAACCACGCGGTGGAAACAGAGCGTCATGGCCTCCACCAACGAAGGGGATATGAAAGTAGAAGGGAAATAGACCGGGGATAGGATTGTCGATTGTCGATTGTCGATTGTCGATTTAGAAATCATGGCATTGTCTCGTAGTTTTCTTTCATGGTAATGTCCAAAATCGGCATCCTTCATTTCTCGGTTTACACTTTTCAAGAATGCGGGCGCCAAGAGATAAATTCTTTTGTTCGTACTTTTTGGTGTCAGGTGTCAGGAGAGAGAAACGCAAGATCTGAAACCTGAACACTGAAACCAGGCACCAGGTGTCAGGTGTCAGGTGTCAGGTGTCAGGTGTCAGGAACTGAAAAAGCAAGACCTGAAACCTGAACACTGAAACCTGAATTCACTGGTCAATAGGTGTAAACTACTTTATGGCGAAAATGAAGGATGCCACAATCACCAATGAAAAAGGAACCGACCATAGCCATTGTTGGAATCGGCGGGATCTTTCCGGGGGCGCACACGCTGGAGGATTTCTGGGACAACGTCTCTGGAGGCATTGATGCTGCACGAGACGTACCTGAGGGCCGCTGGCTGCTTGACCCCAGGGATGTGCTGAAGAGCACGCCTGGCGCTGCCGACAAGGTCTATTCGATTCGCGCATGCTTTATCGAGGATTTCAAGCTCGATGTTGCCGGGTTGGGCCTCGATCCTGACTCGATAGCCCGCCTTGATCCCATGTGCCATCTTCTCCTCCATGCCGGCAGGGAGGCCTTTTCCGATGCTGTCACGCAGAATTTGGATAAGCGCCGGGTCGGGGTCATTATTGGAAACATCGCCTTGCCGACCGAGAAATCGACGGCCCTGGCCCTGGAGATCCTGGGGCCGACTTTTGAAGAAAAGATCCCCGGTCTCAACAATGTGATCTCCCCTGTCGCCACCGAACCGATCAACCGGTACGTAACCGGGCTCCCTGGCGGGCTCCTGGCTAGAGCCCTCGGCCTGGCAGGAGCGACTTTTACGATAGATGCCGCATGTGCTTCTTCTCTTTATGCCCTGAAACTCGGCGCAGATGCCTTAAAGGCCGGCCGGGCCGATGCCATGCTCGTGGGAGGGCTTTCCCGCCCCGATTGCATGTACACGCAGATGGGGTTTTCGCAGCTCAGGGCCTTATCCGCGCAGGGACGGTGCGCGCCCTTTGATGTGCATGGCGACGGCCTTGTGGTGGGTGAGGGCGCAGGCATCGTGGTCATCAAGCGGCTTGAAGATGCTCTTCGCGACGGGGATCATATTTACGGGACGATTCGCGGCACAGGGCTTTCTAATGACGTGCGGGGCAATCTGCTCGCCCCAGATTCAGAAGGGCAGTTGAGGGCCATGCGGCCTGCATACACCCAGGCGGGCTGGCGTCCCTGGGATGTCGATTTCATAGAGTGTCATGCCACTGGAACGCCCGTGGGGGACAGAGTGGAATTTGACAGCCTGCGCACACTTTGGGGTGATAATGATTCCAAAGGGCGCCGGTGTGTGCTCGGCGCGGTCAAATCGAATATAGGGCACCTCCTCACAGGGGCAGGCGCAGCAGGGCTCATCAAGGCGCTGCTGGCCATCAAGAACAAGACACTTCCGCCCACAGCCAATTTTGTCTCTCCCAATCCAGGCCTGAGAATGCCTGATTCGCCTTTTGAGGTCCTGTCGCAGAGCCGCCCATGGCAAGAGCGAGACAAGAAAGCGCCCCGCCGGGCAGCCGTAAGCGCCTTTGGATTCGGAGGGATCAATGCCCACGTCTTGATCGAGGAATGGCTTCCCGAGACCGGGAACGTGAGAGTGCAGGTACCTGTACAGGTACCAGGGGTTCCTGCTATCCCGATTGCCATTGTCGGCATGGAAGCCTCTTTCGGACCATGGACCGGCCTCAGGGCCTTTCAGGAGAGGGTGCTCGGGGGAGATGCGACTGCAAGGCCGGGAGTTGATCGTCAATGGTGGGGTGTGGCAGAAAGCAATTGGTTCCAAGCCGGTGGTCTGACCCCTTCTCGCTTCCGGGGTTTTTTCATCGACAAACTCAGGGTGCCGTTAGGGAAGTACCGGATTCCTCCCAAAGAGTTGGAAGAGATGCTCCCCCAGCAGTTACTCATGCTGGAGGTGGCCGCAGGCGCCCTAAAAGATGGTGGATACTCAGATGAAGAGGACCTTCAAACCGGGCTTTTTATCGGGATAGGGTTGGACCTTTGCACTACAAATTTTCATTTCCGATGGTCCCTTTCAGAACGGGCCAGGGAATGGACCAAGACACTGGGCCTGGACCTCACACACGAAGATCTGGCAGCCTGGATTACGGCACTGCGTGACGCTGCCGGGGAACCACTCACTGCAAATCGCACCATGGGGGCCCTGGGGGGAATTGTGGCCAGCCGTATCGCCAGGGAGTTCCGGATCGGTGGGCCGAGTCATACTCTTTCCAGTGAAGAGAGTTCTGCCATGAGCGCCCTGGAAGTCGGGGTCCGTGCCCTTCAGAGAGGCGAAATCGACCAGGCCCTTGTGGGAGCGGTTGATTTCACTGGTGATATCCGCGCTCTTTTGAGCACGCATGCGGGTCGCCCATATTCGGCCACTGGCAGAGTGCGCCCCTTTGACATTGGGGCCGACGGCACGATCCCCGGCGAAGGTGCTGCAGCCGTGATGCTGAAAAGGCTGGATGATGCGGTCCGGGACGCAAACCGCGTCTATGCTGTTATCCGCGGAATCGGGGCTGCCGGCGGCGGCCGTGCCGACTCCCTTGTTCCGGACGCCCATACCTATGAGTCGGCCCTTAACCGGGCCTATCAGGATGCGGGTGTGGATCCTGCCACAATCCGGTTGCTTGAAACCCATGGGAGTGGATCGCCCGAAGAGGATTGCATGGAGGCGTCTGCATTAAGGCGTTTCTTTGGGCAGGACAAGGGGAAAACATCGCTTTTCTTGAGTAGTGTGAAGGGAGATATCGGCCATGCGGGTGCGGCCTCTGGGCTCGCCTCTCTTGTAAAGGCGAGCATATCTCTTTATCAGGAGATATTGCCCCCCCTTCGTAACTCAGAGAGTCGCCTGCCCGGCATAGAGAAATCCGGCTTTGTCTTGCCACAGGCCCCGCAATACTGGCTGCACAACCGGGCTGAAGGACCGCGGCGAGCAGGGGTGAGCTCGTTTAGTGTAGACGGAAACTGCACACACGTGGTCCTCGAGGCCTTTGAAGGTCCTGGAAGCCAGGCGCGGGCTGTCGATCGCCTCCAGCCCCTGGGCGTGCGGGATGAGGCCCTTTTTGCCATAGAGGGAGCTGATGCTGATGCCTTGAGGGCACAATTGGATCGGCTGCACCAGCATGTTGCATCCGATCCGTCACGGCCCATCGAGTACTGGGCACGCAAGTGGTGGCAAGACCAAGGGGCTGGTACTGCAAAACCCCTTGGTCTCGCGCTGGTTGCCAGGGACGGACACGAATTGATGGCACAGCTCGGAAAGGCTCAAAAGGTAGTTCAGGGCAGATCAGGCAAACCTGCTCCCAATGGGCGCATCTTCTTTTCCTCTGCCCCCCTTGGGAAAGCCGGAGAGGTGGCCTTTGTCTTTCCCGGTTCCGGCAACCACTTTGCCGGCATGGGACGGGATCTATCTATAGCCTGGCCTGAGATCTTTCGCCATCAGGACCAGGAGAACGATTACCTCCACGATCAGTTTGTTCCTGATTACTTCTGGCACGGAACAAGTAAACCAGAGCATGACGAAGACCACAAGGCAATGCTCTTTGGCCAGGTCTGCCTGGGGGCTGCGGTGAGTGATATCCTTTGCCATCTGGGCGTAAAGCCCGATGCGGTTATCGGCTACAGCCTGGGGGAATCTGTCGGGCTCTTTGCCTTCCGGGCATGGCCTGCGCGCGATGAGATGCTAAAAAGAATGAACGCCTCTTCGCTTTTTACCGATGATCTGGCCGGGAGATGCCGAGCCGCGCGAAAAACATGGAACGTTTCCGAAAATGCGAATATCACATGGGCTGTTGGGGTCGTTGATTGCCCGGCAGAAACGGTTCGTGAGGTCATAGAGAAAATCCCCCAGGTCTACCTGTTGATTGTAAACACACTGCATGAGTGCGTGGTGGGGGGTGAAAAGGACGCACTTTACGCCCTGGTGGAAGAATTAGGCTGTGGCTTTGTGCCTCTACACGGCGTGACCACAGCGCATTGCGAGGTCGTAAAGGCCGTTGAGAAAGAGTACAGGGACCTGCACCTTTTTGAGACCACGCCTCCTGTTGGTATCCGGTTTTACAGCACGGCCCGGGGAAAGGCATATCCGGTTAATCGCGAAAACGCGGCGGATTCCATCCTGGCCCAGGTGCTGACGACTCTGGATTTCCCGAGAGTGATCAACAATGCCTATGCTGATGGGGTACGTCTTTTTCTGGAGATCGGACCAGGGGCGTCGTGCACACGGATGATCGCAAGCATTCTTGGCGATCGTCCTCACATGGCCTCCTCGGCCTGCTTTTCCGGCAAGGGGAGTCTCTCTTCAATACTCGAACTGCTCGGCCGGTTGATTGCCGAACGTGTGCCTGTTGATCTGGAGCCCCTTTACGGAAACGTCAGCCTTGCTTTGGGCCATCAGGATAGAGCTGAAAAAGAGGTGTCAAGATACCTCACCATACAAACGGACGGCTCGTCCTTCCAGGTGCCTCATCCTCCCGGGGCCCAAACGCCTCAGATCAAGACAACTCAGATCAAGATACCCCCTTCGGCCCGCAACTATTCAGTCCCCCCCTTTACGAAAGGGGGGAGCGAACGGTTGCCTTTAGCCCGGCCGGTAAAAGAGGGTTTGTTTGAACCCCTCATGGACCAAATAGGCGCGGCCGGAGATGCCAGGGCAAAGGCCCACGGGGCGTACCTGCGCCTTTCTGACCAAATTGCGCACACGGTTTCAAAGAATCTCTCCTTTCAGATGGACCTCCTTGACATGATGACGCGCTCAGGCATCGCGCCTCACAAAGAGGCAAAATCGTCCCTGCCTGAGCCTGCCGTCTCAATGCAGCCCCCTGCCCGCCTCACACGGCCGGACCGGGACCGGAAGCCCCCGGCCTTTGACCGTGACCTGTGCCTGGAGTTTGCCAGGGGATCGATCGCAAATGTCCTGGGGCCTGACTTTGTTGAGATAGATTTTCATCCCAGCCGGGTCCGTTTGCCGGATGAACCGCTCATGCTTGTGGACCGCATCCTCGAGGTCCACGGCCAACCCCGCTCCATGACCTCGGGAAGCGTAGTGACAGAACACGACATCCACCCGGATGCATGGTACCTGGATAACGGCCGTATCCCCACCTGTATCGCCGTAGAAGCAGGCCAGGCAGATCTCTTCTTGTCCGGCTACCTGGGGATTGATCTTATGACCAGGGGTCTCGCTGTCTACCGGCTCCTGGATGCGGATGTGACCTTTCACAACCCATTGCCGGGGCCGGGAGAGGTGATCCGCTATGATATCCGGATTGAAGGCTTTTTCCAACAGGACAATACGTATCTGTTTCGATTCAACTTTGACGGCACCGTGGCGGGAGCGCCTATTTTGACCATGCGAAACGGCTGTGCCGGTTTTTTCACCCAGGCGGAACTCGCTGCAGGACGCGGTATCGTGCATACCGACCTTGACAAGAGACCGCTGACGGGACGGCGTCCGGAGGATTGGAAAGACTTGGTGCCAATGAAAACCGAGGCCTACAGTGACGAGCAGATCAGTGCTTTGCGGGCAGGCGATCTAACGCTTTGCTTTGGCGCGTCCTTTGAGGGGCTTTCCGTGGGCGATCCCCTTACAATCCCTGCGGGAAGGATGAAACTCGTGCACCGGGTGCTTCATCTTGATCCACACGGGGGGCGTTACGGGCTCGGGACGATCCGGGCCGAAGCCGATATACATCCGGATGACTGGTTCTTGACCTGCCACTTTGTGGATGACCGCGTAATGCCGGGAACACTTATGTTCGAGTGTTGCCAGCACACCTTGAGGATCTTCTTGCTCCGTATGGGGTGGGTGGGTGAAAAAGAAGAGGTGGTCTGTGAACCTGTCCCTGGCGTTACAAGCCGGCTGAAATGTCGCGGCCAGGTGATCGAGACAACAAAGAAGGCCGCATATGAGATCTCGATAAAGGAACTCGGTTACAACCCTGAACCGTACGCCATTGCAGATGCCCTGATGTATGCGGACGGAAAACCGATAGTGGAGATCACGGACATGTCTGTCCGCCTTTCAGGGTTGACCCGCGAGAAAGTGACACGTCTATGGGAAGAAAAGACCCAATTGCGGCCTGCAAAAAAAGAGGCGATCTTTGACCGCGACAAGATACTCGCCTTTGCGGTTGGCAAGCCGTCAGAGGCCTTTGGAGAACCGTACCGCATTTTTGACAAGGGGCGTGTCATCGCGCGTCTCCCTGGCCCGCCATACCAGTTCATAGACCGGATCACTGAAATTCACGCCGAACCGTGGAAGATGGCGCCTGGCGGGAGGATCGAGGCGCAATACGATATCCCCTCTGATGCCTGGTATCTTGCAGCCAACCGGTACGGCATGCCCTTTGCCGTGCTCTTAGAGGTTGCCCTGCAGCCGTGCGGCTGGCTGGCCGCCTACATCGGCTCAGCCCTTACGAGCGACATTGACCTTTCCTTTCGGAACCTGGGCGGAACTGCCGTGCAACTGCAGCGTGTGGACGAGCACACAGGGACTTTGACTACAAAGGTGACAATTACAAAGGTTTCTGCTTCCGGTGGGATGATTATTCAGCATTATGATTTTGATGTAAGCAGTAGTGCGGGCGCCGTGTATCAGGGAAACACGTATTTTGGTTTTTTCTCAAAGGCCGCCCTGGCCCAGCAGATCGGCATTGTTAATGCTCAACCTTACCAGCCCAAAGAAGAGGAGATCGCCAGAGGCCGTTCTTTCCCCTTCCCCAGTGAACCACCGTATCCGGAAGAGATGCTCAGGATGATCGATCACGTTCGGCTTCTTGTCCCGGATGGGGGGCCGGACGGACTGGGGCTAATCCGGGGAACCAAAAGCGTGGATCCGGACGAATGGTTCTTTAAGGCCCACTTCTACCAGGACCCGGTCTGTCCGGGTTCTCTCGGCCTTGAATCATTCCTGCAGTTGCTCAAGGTCGTTGCAGTTGAGAGATGGGGCCTCCACCCTGATGCACGAATAGAAACAGTTGCCATCGGAGAAGAGCACCGCTGGATATATCGCGGCCAGGTTATCCCCAAAGACAGCGAGGTGACCGTGGAAGCCGTGGTCACACGTCTTGATGAGGACCGCCGTATCCTCCATGCTGACGGATACCTGAGCGTTGACGGCCGTATTATTTACCGAATGGAGGGGTTTGCCGTACGTATATTCTGTCCTGGAGTAGTGGAGTAATGGAGCTTATCATTCGCTTAATAGGGATAGACTTTTGTTAATTTTGAGAATCTATTTTTCAGGTTTCAGGTTTCGGGTTTCAGGTTTCAGGGTTTTAACACCTGAAACCTGAACACTGAAACCTGAACACTTTCAAAGGCTTCGGGTTTCAGGGGAGAACGCAGTGACAACGAGGAATTATATGGATAAAGAATCCATTCAGCATGCGAATGGATTGGAGAAAACATTGGAGCGGAAAGTTCCGGAGCGAGAGCGGCGCTGGCAGGTAGCCGAGGAATCGGCAGAATACGAGGTAAATCATGAATCGTGCCTTCAGGGCTGGCCCGTACCCGAGGATTGAGGTGTCAGGTGTCAGGAACTGCAAGAACTGACACCCCTGGCCCAGACCTGGCTTACAGTGGTTAGCAGGTTGATCTGGGGGCGCAACACCATAGTAAATAATCAGGCTGATTCAAGCACGTCGCGCCAGGGCAGGCTGAACACTGACACCTGACACCTCCGTCTGTCCTGACACCTGAACACTGACACCTGAAACCTACATGTGCCCTGAAACCTGAAACCTGAAACCAAAACGGGATAAAGATTTAGGTCCATATAAGAATTAATCTAAGTACGAATTTAATAAGCGAACGCTCAGACTTTAGTTCACTTTAGTTCACTTTAGGCACTTTAGGCACTTTAGTTCACTTTAGGCACTTTAGTTCACTTTAGGCACTTTAGGCACTTTAGTTCACTTTAGGCACTTTTCTTCGTCTGAGTATACCATGCTATACACACATGTTTACTTAGAGACCATCGGGTACGAACTGGCGCCTGTAGTCGTCACAACAGCCGAACTGGAGGCACGGCTCAAACCGTTGTATGAGGCGCTACATTTTCAGCCCGGACAATTGGAGAC
>DAOVEU010000324.1:0-3342 GCA_030668805.1 Desulfobacterales bacterium | reverse complement strand
AAACTTCGGGGTAATGCTCCCATACACCCCGCTTCATTATCTCCTTTTGAGCTATGATTTCACAGCACTGGTCATGACCAGCGGAAATATAAGCGAGGAGCCCATCGCTATTGATAATCAAGATGCCTTTGAACGCCTTGGTGACATTGCCGATTATTTCCTGATCCACAATCGGGACATCTATCTACGCAGCGACGATTCCATCGTCAGGAGGCTCGATGGGGCAACCCGATTTATCCGCCGATCAAGGGGCTACATCCCCACCCCTGTTTTCCTTAAAGAAGAGGTTCCGCAGATACTTGCCTGCGGGGCGGAGTTGAAGAATACGGTCTGCCTCACGAAGGGAAAGAATGCTTTTCTCAGCCAGCACATGGGGGATCTAGAGAATCTTGAGACATATCGTTTTTTTGAGTTGACCGTTCGGCATATGAAACGAATCCTTGACATTGCTCCCCAAATTGCAGCCTATGACTTTCATCCTGACTATCTCAGCACCCGCTACGCCCAAGAACTAAAAGGCATAAAAAGGATCGCCGTGCAACATCACCATGCACACATCGTAAGCTGCATGGCAGAAAACAGGCTCAACGGTCCGGTCATAGGGCTCTCTTTTGATGGAACAGGCTATGGAACAGACGGTCGTATATGGGGAGGAGAGGTGCTAATCGTCGAGACACATCAATTTACGCGTGCGGCCCACCTTGCCTATCTCCCGATGCCGGGTGGCGCGGCAGCAATTAGAGAGCCGTGGCGAATGGCCGTAAGTTATCTTTACGATACCTTTGGCGAAGCGTTCTACGACCTAAAACTCCCCCTATTTCAGGGGCTTGAGAAAGAAAAGATCGAGATTATTCTGCACATGATCTCCAAAAAGGTGAATTCCCCTCAGACTTCTAGCCTCGGCCGTCTTTTTGACGGAATCGCTGCGATCCTCGGTATCAGAAAGAAGGTGGCTTACGAAGGACAGGCCGCCATGGAGCTGGAAATGACAATGGGCAAAGAGACAGAGGGATCTTATGACTATGAGTGGGAACGGAGAAAAGGCTCATACCAGATACCAGTCCATCCCGTGATACGGGGTGTGGTAAGGGATATGGAAAAGGGCCTTGAAGCCTCTGACATCAGTAGGAAATTTCACGTGACTCTGATCCGATTGTTTTCCGACCTTTGCACAGTTCTACGTCAAGAGACTGCACTGGATCGTGTAGTCCTAAGCGGCGGGGTCTTTCAAAATGCAACCTTGCTGGCCGGCCTGAGAAAGGCTCTGGAAGAAAAAGATTTTCAGGTTTTCACCCATTCTCTTGTCCCGTGCAACGACGGAGGGATCTCTTTGGGACAGGCGGTCGTTGCGGCCGCTATTGCCAAATCTTTGGATTGATGATTGATTATTGAATTGCTTAGGAATTTCCTTTTTTGACAGGATCTACAGGCCCGCCCTGGCGCGACAGCCGAGCAATAAACTGTTTCATTCGAAAACCCGGTCTGGGCCAGGGATGATCAAGATGTAAGACCTGCCTGCCTGCCTGCGGGCAGGAAAGTAAAGAAATCACGTAAATCCTGTTAATCCTGTCAAAAAAGTCCGCCCGAAGGGCGCTAAGTAGATAAAACAAATCAACAATCAACAATCAACAATCAACAATCAACAATCGAACATGAAACACATCGACGAATACCGGGACCCAGAACTCTCCCGCAACATAGTGGATAAAATCATGGCCACAAGCCGGAAAAGAGTCAGATTGATGGAGGTTTGCGGGACCCATACCATGGCCATCTTTCGGAGCGGCATCCGGGCGCTGCTGCCGGAAACCATTACACTCATTTCCGGACCGGGTTGTCCTGTATGCGTAACCTCTCAGCAAGAGATTGACGCCTTCATAGAAGTAGCCGGAATAAAGGATGTCATAGTGGCCACCTTTGGGGATCTTATGAGGGTGCCCGGCACCCATTCTTCACTGCAAAAAGAACGGGCCGAAGGGAAAGAAATCCAGATTGTGTACTCGGCATTTGACGCCCTTGATCTTGCCGAAAGTAATCCCCAAAAAGACGTAGTCTTCCTCGGTATAGGGTTCGAAACCACCGCCCCCACGATCGCCGCCTCAATAGTGGAGGCAGAAAAGAGGCAATTGAAAAACCTTTCCGTGCTTTCCGCTCACAAGCTGGTCCCTCCAGCACTGAGTGCGCTCATGGCAGCAGATGATGTGAGAATTGACGGCTTTATCTGTCCTGGCCACGTTTCCGTGATCATCGGGACCAGGGCCTACGTTCCGGTGGTCGAAAAATACCATATCCCTTGCGTGGTCTCAGGGTTTGAACCGGCAGACATCTTGCAATCCATCTATATGCTGGTAAAACAGACAGAGGCCGGAGATGCGAAACTGGAAAACGAATACCGCCGGGCAGTAGCTTTTGAAGGGAACAAGAAGGCCAGACAAATCATGTACCAGGTCTTTGAGCCGACTGATGCTCGCTGGCGCGGAATCGGGACCATCCCGGCAAGCGGGCTGAAAATCCGAAGAGAATTTGATTCCTTTAATGCAGAAAAAAGGTTTGATCTTTCAGTGCCTGATTCAAAGGAACCAAAAGGGTGCGTCTGTGGTGAAATACTCATAGGGATGAAGACCCCTCCGGAGTGTCCGCTATACAACGAGGTATGCACACCGAGCCACCCCGTGGGTCCCTGCATGGTCTCAACTGAAGGCACCTGTGCTGCTTACTATAAGTACCATGCATGAACTTTCCATTGCCCAAAGCCTGCTCGCGATTGTCCAAGATGAAAGCAAAAAGCATGGAGTTACCCGGGTTACCCGAGTGCATGTTCGAATAGGAACGCTGTCCGCCATCGTCCCTGAGGCCCTGACCTTTTCTTTTGAGGTGATCTCAGAGAGGACTGTAGCTGAAGGGGCCGCACTCGACATAGAAGTTGTGTCTGCCAGGGGACGTTGCGATGATTGTAACATTGACTTTAAAATCGATACCTCTTTGTTTCTTTGTCCTCAATGTGGCGGAATTGCGAGTGAAATTATCTCCGGAAAGGAGCTTGAAATAACCCATATCGAGGCAGAGTAACTTATCATTCGCTTAATAGGGATAGACTTTTGTTAATTTTGGGAATCTATTTTCAGGTTTCGGGTTTCAGGTTTCGGGTTTCAGGTTTCAGGTTTCAGGTTTCAGGTGTCAGGAGTGAATAAATGCAAGAGCTGAACACTGAACACTGAACACTGAACACTGAACACTGAACACTGACACCTGAAACCTACATGTGCCCTGAAACCTGAAACCTGAAACCAAAACGGGATAAAGATTTAGGTCCATATAAGAATTAATCTAAGTACGAATTTA
>DAOVEU010000024.1:0-11084 GCA_030668805.1 Desulfobacterales bacterium | reverse complement strand
CCACTGGCCGATGGCGTGGCTAGGATCAACAATCACTGGCAGGTGGGTCTTATCCTTGAGCACTGGGACCGCGCTGATATCAAGGGTGTTGCGCATGGCGGTTTCAAAGGTGCGAATACCCCGCTCGCAGAGTATGACTTCATCGTTGCCCTCTGACAGTATGTACTCCGCAGACATGAGTAGCTCTTCCAGCGTAGTCATCATTCCTCTTTTCAAAAGTACGGGTTTTTTCGCCTGCCCCACGGCCTTCAGGAGTGCAAAGTTCTGGGTGTTTCTGGCGCCCACTTGAAGCACGTCTGCATAACTTTCAACAAGTTCTACGTCCGGGGCACTCATGACTTCAGTAACCACTGGCAGACCTGTTTTCTCCCGGGCCTCGGCAAGAATCTTCAGCCCTTCTTCTCCGAGCCCCTGAAAACTGTACGGAGATGTCCTGGGTTTAAAGGCCCCTCCTCTCAGCATAGAGGCCCCTCCTTTCTTCACAACAAAGGCGGACTCCATGAGCTGCTCTTCACTTTCTACAGCACAGGGCCCTGCTATGACTACGAATTTTGGGCCGCCAATCTCTACATCTCCCACCCTGATCACGGTGTTGCCCTCCTTGGTCTCCCGGCTTGCGAGTTTGTAAGGTGCCAGGATGGGCATGACCTTTTCAACCCCGGGCATGGTTTCTGCAGCTTTCAGAAAGACCTTTCCCCGCTCATCCCCAACGGCTCCGATAATGGTCCTTTCCACCCCTTTTGACACATGCGCCTTGTACCCTGCCGACTCCATCCACTTGATCACGTTATCAAGCTCCTGTTGATCGGCCTTGCTCTTCATCACAATAATCATCAGTCAATCTCCTCATTCTAGATTTTGGATTGTAGCGGTGAACTACTATTACCAATACTTGAGACGTCCAAAATGTAACGGGCCGCGGTGGTCTTTGCCTGCGCGGCCCGTTGCCTAAAAGACAAAAAAGCCGGGGGCAGGGTATCCGGCCTGGCCTGTCCCCGGCTTGGAGTTCTTAGGACCGTAGAAGCTCCTGCACTTCTTTCAAGGATTCGCGCAGCGTAAGCATGGCGCCGTCCAGGTCACCTTCTCTCAATTGGCAGCGTGTCAGTGCCTCTTTGATTCTTTTAAAGCTCCAACGATCCGCCCCCATAGTCCCGCCAATCACAAAAGACACCTGGTCTGAAAGGAAAACCAGGGGTGTGGAAATATCCTCAAGAGGGGCTTTTTCAAATTGGTGATGGAGGGATATGGGACGGACGATCTCTTCCGGGATCCCCCACTCTTTAGCTACTTCTCCACCAACCTGGGCATGATCCATGCCCAGAACCTCCCTCTCTGCCGTAACAAAAGAATAATTTTCATAGGTAACCAACTGCTTGATTTCATTGTATCTGTCCTTAACAAATGAACTGAGAACCACCTTGCCGATGTCGTGCAAGAGACCCGCCGTAAAAACGGTGGATGTTTCTTCCAGTCCTATCCTTTCCCCCAAAATGCGGCACATGAGTGCTGTGGAGACTGAATGAGTCAACAGATCCTCTCCTTTGAGGCCATAACCATCATACTCTCCGCGGAAATAGCTCAAAGACCCGCTCAAAAATAGTATATCTATTATGGCCTTCGAACCCAGATATGCCACGGCCTGCTTAAGCGAGGTGACTCTGACCTGGAGTCCGAAATAGGCGGAATTGGCAAATCTCAGGATGTTGGCAGTAATGCTTTGGTCGTACTGGATAATGTTGACCAGATCCTGGGCAGAACTGACCGGATCCTTGACGGCCTTGATGGCCTTTAATGCTGTTTCCGGAAAAGGGGGGAGGCCTTTAATGGTATAGAGAATTTCTTCTTTTTCCATAAGAAAACAAACCTTTCACAGCAAGCCAGAAAAACAAGCATTCTTTTCGACTAAAGTATAATATGAAAAGAACGGTTGTCTGTCAATTACAAAAGGATGGGCACCCTTATCCGGTAGACCGAAAATCGCATGATTGACTCAACAGCCTTTTTCCTATAATCTTACATAGGCATAGAGAGAATTGTGAACTCAAGCATATTCCCCATAGGATGATCAAGTGAATCCTCAAGTTCTTGGCGAGGCCATTTTGAACGAAAATCGAAACCTCCTGGCAGGGGTGTCAGAGGAGGAGGTTGATCATCTAATTGAAGAGATCGACAAGGCAGGCAGGATCTTTTGCGCTGCCCAGGGAAGGTCCGGATACATCCTGCGATGTTTTTGCATGCGGTTAATGCAATTCGGATATCCGGCCTTCTTTGTTGGTGAAACCATAACCCCCAGGATCGACAAAGGGGACATGCTCGTTGTGCTTTCCGGTTCAGGGCAAACCAGTTTGACACAAGAATGGGTCAGAGTAGCCCGGCACCGGGGAGCAACGACTTTTGGTATAATAGGGGTTGAAGATTCCCCGATTGGAAGGGCCCTTGATTACAGCGTCTCCATTCCAGCGGGGTCAAAGCTGGAATTCTCCAGGGAGTTCTATTCCATTCAACCCCCGGGGTCTTTGTTCGAGCAGGCGGCCTTTGTCTTGCTCGAAATAATCGTGCTGGCATTGTACCAGAGGCAGGGGAGTGATCCTGGAACGATACTGGACCGGCACGCGAATCTGGAGTAAGGTTGCGTCAACGAGCACTACAGTCTTTCAAAAAAGGATTTTGAGGAATATCAATGAAACCTGTTCTACAACTGGCCCTTGATTTTGTTGATCTGAAGCGGGCCGTAAAGAGCGCACAGGCGGGGGTGGCTGGCGGCGTGGATTGGCTTGAGGTCGGCACCCCCTTGATCAAGAGTGAGGGGCTCCAGGCTGTGCGGGAACTGAGGAGCCTGTTTCCCCATGTGACCCTCGTTGCCGACATGAAAATTATGGACGCAGGCCGCATCGAGGTTGAGACTGCGGCCAAGGCGGGGGCCAATATCGTTGATGTCCTTGGTGCTGCCAGTGACGCCACTATTCGCGAGTGTATACAGGCAGGAAAAAACTACGGGGCCAAGATCGTAGTGGACCTGATCGCGGTCAAAGATCCTGTGTCTCGGGCCAGACAGGTTGAGGATTTTGGAGCCGATTACATCACAGTCCATTGTTCCATAGACGAACAGATGGAGGGAAAAGACCCTTTTGAAACCCTGCGCAGGGCGGCTGAGGCTGTTTCCCTGGCCGTAGGAGTGGCAGGGGGGATTAACTCTGAAACAGCACCCCGTGCGCTGGAAGCAGGGGCATCCATCGTTATAGTGGGCGGAGCAATTACCAAGGCAGTTGATCCCACGGAGGCGGCCCACAACATAAAGAAGGCCATGGAGGAAAGGGTCGCCATCCCTACCAGGCTCTTTAAAAGGGGGTCCGAGGCAGAGATTCGAGACATCCTCGAACGAGTTTCCGCAGCAAATCTATCAGATGCCTTGCACAGGGGTGGCGTCTTGGAAGGGATACGCCCTTTGATTCAAGGGATCAGGATGGTAGGCCGGGCGGTCACAGTCAGGACCTATCCGGGCGACTGGGCCAAGCCTGTTGAAGCGATTGATGTTGCTGAAAAGGGAGATGTGATCGTGGTTGATGCAGGCGGGGTCGGCCCGGCTATCTGGGGAGAGTTAGCCACACATTCTGCACTACAGAGAGGGGTGGCAGGAGTAGTCATAGACGGCGCCATGCGCGATACATACGATATTGCCCAGATGAAATTTCCCGCCTTTACAAGATTGATTATGCCCAATGCAGGCGAGCCAAAGGGTTTCGGGGAGATTGGTGTCCCCGTGACGGTGGGCAACCACAGGGTGGAAAATGGCGACTGGATTCTCGGGGACGATGATGGAGTCGTGGTTCTGCCAGGGTCAATGGCTACTGAATATGCCAATCGCAGCATGGACGTGTTAGAAAGAGAGAACAGAATCCGTGAAGAAATCAAGGAGGGCAGCACCCTTAGTAAGGTAACAGAACTTTTACGCTGGGAGAAAAGATAGCATTAAACCCTTTGGCCGGTTGACCCAAGTCCCCTTTTCTTCCGTCTAAGACGACGGGCTTTTTCTCGGGCAGTCCTGACCATTCCCAAAGTCAAGAAATAGCCTGCTACGGCCACAACTATGCCCGTCAGGGTTCCGCCCACCATCAGCGAGGCAAAGACGCTCTTGCTGGAATGCCACAATGTTTCCCACGAAGGGTTGGAAAAAAAGGGGGCTTTTAGTGAATAACCGAGCAGCTTTGCACCTACCATGTAATTGAATCCGTAAATAAAAGGTGCGGTGACTGGATTGGTGAGCCACACGGTTGCAGCCGCTGCCACCTTGTTAATGCTGAAGAGGGCCGCAATGGGCACGGCCAATAAGGTCTGGATGCCCATTGTTGGGGTCATGGCTACAAAGAAACCTACCGCTGCTCCCCAGGCGACCTGCTCGGGGCTTCCGTGAAGGCGGATGAAACGATTATAAAAATACCGAACAAAACTCTTGATGCGGCCATGTGAGGGATTTGGCGGTTCCGACGTCTGTTCAGTAGGATAGTCTTGTTCTCGCACAGGCATTTTCCTGAAAATTCTCTCGATTTTCGCTGGCTCTAACAAGGCCCCGGCCTTGCCTGCCATGTCTCCGCTTTCCTATCCAAATTTTGTCCCAAAAACAAGAGAAATGGTAAACCAAGAACTAACCTGCGTATACCATTCTTGAGCACTTTGACAAGGCTAAACATGCTTCACCTGCCCTGTTAACTACCATCGTTGAATTCAGCTTGAGATTTGGTTTAGGAGCCATGCCGCTTATCGGCAAACCCCTTGCTTCATGATCAAACGTCCTATATCGTATCTCCATAAAAAATCCTCCTAAAATGGTTATGAACAAAAAGGTATTCAGCACCCTGTTTCTGGCTGTTTTTTCCGTCACTCTTGGGGTGGGTTTAGTCGTTCCCTTACTGCCTGTATATGCGTAC
The DNA here is from genome assembly GCA_030668805.1 of Desulfobacterales bacterium. Classification (GTDB taxonomy): domain Bacteria; phylum Desulfobacterota; class Desulfobacteria; order Desulfobacterales. The sequence goes on along the minus strand of DAOVEU010000024.1, from coordinate 6,159 downwards.
GAACTGGGGGCAACGGGCTTGTGTATCGGCTTTATCTTTGGTGCCTTTTCCCTTTCGAGAACTGCCTTTCTACCATACTTTGGCCACCTGTCAGACCTCAAAGGAAGAAAGCCTTTTATCACAGCCGGGCTTCTGGCCTATTTCCTGGCTTCCATAGCCTATGTGTTGTCAGAAGGTGTTAAATCACTCATTCTGATTCGGTTTTTTCAGGGGATTGGTTCGGCCATGATCTTGCCGGTAGCCCAGGCCTATGTGGGGGAAATCACACCCAAACACAAAGAGGGCTTTGTGATGGGTCTGTTCAATCTTTCCCTTTATGGAGGCCTGAGTATCGGACCACTTGTGGGAGGAATGGTCAACGATTCCTTTGGCATACAGTCATCTTTTTTAAGCATGGGACTGTTCTCTTTGGTCGGCTTTCTGCTCTGCCTCATCTTTCTCCCGCCGAGAACCCAGGAAAGGCTCGTCACGCCGGCGAAGCCTCCGCTTAGCTACAGAATCCTCATCAGGAACAAATACGTGGTCGCCCTTTTCCTGTTTCGCCTGGCCTACACTGCCTGCATAGGGCTTGTATGGGCCTTCTTGCCCCTGTTTGCCCATGCGCGGTTCAAGCTGTCAAGTTCGTCCATCGGGGTCCTGGTCATGCTGGGGGTACTCACAAGCGGCCTGTTGCAGCCCCCAATGGGTGTTTTGGCAGATCGATTCAACAAGAAAGCGCTTATTGTAATAGGGGGCCTGGTAACGGCAGGGGCTGTTTTTTCCTTTGTTTGGGTGCAAGGGTTTTGGGGGCTCTTTGTGGGCAACATTCTATTTGGGGTGGGCGGAGGGATTGCTGTACCGGCCGTGATGGCCATGACGGTTATTATAGGACGTCGGACAGATTCCATGGGTTCTGTCATGGCGATCTTGACCATGGGGCATAGCCTCGGCATGCTTATAGGTCCCATTCTGGCAGGAATCATGACGGACGTCTTTCAATTAGGTCTTGCCTTCATGGGAGGAACGGTTGTGATGGTGGTAGGAGTTGCCGTTGCCCTCCTGTTGACTTCGGGGTTCCAAGCGTGGGCAAAGGAATGAATGTATTCGGGTACATTGCCAAGCGTAGGGGCGACTTTATGTCGCCCGCCAGAGGCTACGGAGAATTCGGGCGAGGTAAACTCGCCCCTACAGCCCGCCAGAGTCTGGCCTTGCGCAGGTCATTGACAATGGGCCAACGGTGGTTTAAACTTACAACTGTTATGAAATCATCTGGAACCCAAAAAGTGCCTAAAGTTTGAAGTGCCTAAAGTGAGCTAAAGCCCGCCCTGGTGCGACATGTATGCAATACAATGCAGGAGGCTAATACTTCAAGATTGGGGTGTTGTAATTTTCAGCATTTCAAAACAGGTCTGGGCCAGGGTTGAGGAATGCGCTTTCAGCGCAGTCAATTCTAGAAATGGACAACAAAGTGTTCTTATCCAACATTTACCCCTATTGGAAGAAGTAAACAAAACGCTTTAACTTTAGGCACTTTAGGTCACTTTAGGCACTTCGACCTTTTTAAATGAATAAACCAATTATAATACGGAATCGTATTTAAGAATGCGTGTACTAAGTAAGACGAGAGGCGATCATGATCAAATCCCAAACTTGTGAAACGATTACTATCGGTTCAACGGAAATCATGCTGGCCCACCCTGCTGAGCTGCCGCTGAGATGGGTGGGACAGAAAGAACTCATCAAGCAAGTGCTGGCGGCGTGGATGGTCATTGACGAGAAGGATGTCCCCTTCAACCCACGGCTAACCGGCAAACCTGGTGTGGGCAAGACCACCCTGGGGTATGCTGCTGCCAGGCAATTGAATAGGAACATCTATCTGTTTCAGGCCACCATGGACACTCGCCCCGAGGATCTGATCATCACCCCCGTGATGGGGGCTGACGGTCAGGTCAAATACGCTGCCAGTTCTCTGGTCACAGCCATGATAAGAGGCGGGGTCTGCATCCTGGACGAGGGAAACCGGATGAGCGAGAAATCCTGGGCCTCTCTCGCGCCGCTTTTGGATGATCGTAGATATGTGGAATCTATCATTACCGGCTTGACCATACCGGCTGATCCCAACTTCAGGTTTGTCGTCACGATCAATGAAGATGCTTCAACCTACGAGATCCCCGAATATATCCATTCCAGACTTCAACCTCAGATCTTCATCGATTTTCCGGATCGGGAAGACGAACTATTGATTCTGAAAGAGAATCTTCCCTTTGCCGATGAGGATATCCTGAACTACATGGTCGATTTTCTACAGCGGGCCCACATGGCCGATGAGGTCTATTCCGTGCGGGACGGGATCAACATGGCCAGGTATGCCATGAAAATGATGCATGGCACGCGAACGGCCAAACAGGAGGCCATCCACCACGCCATCCTGTCTGTGCTCGGCGACGAGAGTCTGCGGTATGAATCATAGCCACCTACAACCTTTTGGCCCTGTCCATCCGGTCCCAATCGTCCACTTCAGCTTAGAATTTGCCGATGCGGTGCGGCACCTGTTTGAACACGTCAGGCCGGATGCTGTGGCCGTGGAACTTCCCAACTCCCTTCGGGATGTGATCCTGAAAGGTGTACGGCGACTTCCCGAGATCTCGGTCGTGCTGTACCAGAACAACACGGGAGAGACCATCTATCTGCCGATTGAACCAACAGACCCTGTCATAGAGGCCATCCGATCCGCCCTGGAGGCTAATGCACCTGTCCACTTTGTGGATCCGGATCTTGATGAGTATCCTTCCTATCGCGATTATGTCCCGGATACCTATGCCGCCTACCGTTTGGGAATTGAGGCCTACTTTGACATCTGCTCAAGGGAAGTCCTTCCCGTGCTTAAGAGAGGCCGGGCAGATATGAGGCGTGAAACTGGCATGGCCTACCGCCTCCAGAGGCTTGCGGCCAAATACAACAAGATACTCTTCGTCTGTGGGTTGGCTCATCTTGAGGGAGTCAAGGCAGCATTTTTTCGTCCCCAGGCCGAGCCCCTTGAAAGGATAAGACGGACCGGGGTAAGCCTTTTTCATCTCCACCCGGACGATTTGCCGGAGGTCATGACCGAATACCCTTTTTTGGCGGCCGTATATGAATACCGAAGAGACAAGCTACCCCCCAAACCTGAACTCTCTAAATTTACGGTTCAAAAGAAGATGGGTGTCCTCACCCTGATGAGCGGCGGCAAGGACACGTGTTCAGAAGAGGAGGCCTTAGATGCGTCAATACGCTGGAGCGTGCATCACGTGAAGCCAGGCCCGGTGGACCGTCAGATGGTTAGCTACCGTCTCTTTCAACAGGCAGCCCGGCATTATCGTCAGGATACGGGCGAAGATGTCTACCGCTGGCAAAAGCGGACCTTTTTCCGTTTTTCAAGAAATTACGCCCTTATGGAAAACCGGCTCTTGCCCGATTTTTATCAACTCCTTACCTCAGCCCGGGGATGCGTGGACGACAACTTTTGCTACGCCTTCTGGCGCCTGGGCTCCTTTTATCCCTGGCAAAAGCCTCAGGCTTCCATTGCCACCATCCGCATCAGCGGTGAGATGCTGTGGCTGGGAACTCGAAAGATTCATATCCGCAGGAGGCTCCCCAGGATCAAACGTCGGCCGGTTTATATCCCCAGAAAACGCCGGATGAAAGAGCGGAAGTCAGGTGAATGGCTCGAGGGTTTTGCCGACCCCTACATTTGCTCGTACCCGCCCGAGGACCTGGTGATTGAAGATTACGGTAACTTTCTCAGGACCAAGGGAACCCATATACTGTCGGCCGATAATGCGGTCTCAGTCCCCTTTGAAACCACGATTTTGGATGGGATCGATATGCGGGAGACAGTGAGACATATCCACGAGGGGCGTATCTATGTGCGGGAGTTTAAACGGATCAAGGGGGGCGTTGGTTCGGTAGTCATTGTCTTTGATGAAGACAAAACCGGGGACAGGTATCCCTATCTGATGACATGGCTTGGAGAACACGACCAGGAGTCGGACATGGCCTTTTATGCCACCGACCCTGCGGATCACATTGTAGGGCCGGGGATCTCCCGGTGTACCTACGGAGGCTTCCTGATGACCTATCCACCTCTTCGACTTGCTGATGTTTGGGGAGACCCGGAGTATGACTGGGCACGAACAAGGGCCGAACGGCTCCTCTTAGCAGGCCTGGAATACAGCCTGGAAAAACATGTTGTTTACGTTGCAAAAAAACCGCCGAGGTCCTTTATCAAACAGGTGGCAGGCCGATGGGGCAAATCCATCGTGTACATCCCGATTGGCCAACTCTCTCCCATCAGGCTAAAACGGATACGGACCCTGCACGTAATGGCAGGCAAAGACAAACGCCAGGTCGCCAAAGATTATATCTGGTGAGACCATCTCTTCCCCTTCAGCCAACGGCTGAAATTGTTCAGGCTCAAGAAAAGCCTCTCGATGACGGGGTGCATGAAGATGACACAGAGGCCCTGGTGCCCATACGCCTGGTGCTCGAAGAAAAGATTGACAGCAGCCGCTCTGGCTTCGGGGCCCCGCATTCAGGGCACTTCATCCGCTCCTTGTCGCTTGAAAAGACTATTTGTTCAAATTGGTGACCACATTTGGGACAGCGAAATTCGTACAGTGGCATTGATACCTCCTCGATTAACCATTAACCACGACGCCCTGTTTGAATAACGTCTCGGAAATTCTACAACTTATTGAAAATACATGACGTTTTCGAGGCCTCGGTTTTTTTGCCTCGCGCATGGAATATGGAATACTGGAATACTGGAATGGTGGAATATTGGAATATTGGTTCTTAAAGAAAGTTACACATTTATTAGCTTCCCTGTCAAGAGAGATTTTGCCAATTCACCCTGTTAAATTTCCCGTAGGGAACCCTATTTAACAGGGTAAACCACTGTCCCATTTTCCCAGAACCCATTATTCCAACATTCCATTATTCCAACATTCCAATTGTGAGCGAAGCGAACTAAGTTCTCATTCGTTCGGGTATTGCAAGTCCTTTTATCGATTTTGATAAGGTGTGCTGGTAATGTTCAAGAAGTACCTACCCTGGCTCATCGCCTTGTTATATTTTATCAATCCTTATGATGTGGTGCCGGATTTTCTACTGGGCCTCGGATGGCTGGATGACCTTGCCGTGTTTGGTCTTGTCCTGTGGTGGGTGTCCAGGTTAAGAAGGGCCTATCAGGCGAGCAGCACCTCTTCGGCGTATGCCAGAAAAGAGCAGGCGGCGCCCGGTAGGCAGGAAGCCCCCGAGGAAGATCCGCACAAGATACTCGGCATTCAACATAGTGCCTCTGAGCAAGAGATCAAATCTGCCTACAAGAGACTTGCTGCCCAATACCACCCCGATAAGGTCCAGCACTTAGGCAAGGAATTTCAAGAACTTGCCCACAAAAAGTTCGTGGCCATTCAAAAGGCCTACGATACACTTATGAAGTGATTTTTGGCATCCTTCATTTTCGCCACAAAGTAGTTTACACTTTTTTTCACCACTCCAGGTTTGGGGTTTCAGGTTTCAGTGTTCAGGTTTCAGGTTTGGGGTTTCAGGTTTCAGTGTTCAGTGTTCAGTGTTCAGTGTTCAGGTTTCAGGTGTCAGTGTTTCTTGCACCTGACACCTGACACCTGACACTAAAAAGTACACCTGACACCAAAAAGTACGAACAAAAGAATTTATCTCTTGGCGCCTGCATTCTTGAAAAGTGTAAACCGAGGAATGAAGGATGCCTGATCTTTGTAATAGTTCACCCAATTTTTCACCAGAAAACATTGGACACTACAGCAAACTTCCGGGAGGCCGATATGAAATCGCTTGACGAACAGGTTCTAAAGGTGACGAAGGAGATTGTTGCCAAGTTTATTGAGGTGGGGCGCGTCTCTCCCACCTCTTTTGATGAAACCTTTAAAAACGTTTACAGGAGTGTCAAGGAGGCGATACTGGACTACAGTATCGAAGAAGAGGAATAGCGTCACTATTTCTTGACAATCTTGTGAACCTTTGGTATTTAACCTTTGGTTATATACCATAAGTTTAACATCTCGGAATTTCTAGAACTTATTGAAATTATAGGACCTTATTAGCTTGGCTGCCATCCCGAAATATGGTCTTGTCTCCGCGCCAACCTTTCGCAAGGCCTTG
>DAOVEU010000323.1:0-3353 GCA_030668805.1 Desulfobacterales bacterium | reverse complement strand
AATATCCCTTTGTGGAGAAACGGGAGCTAAAGCCAAGAGCACGCATTCCTGATGTGGAATACGAACGTCACAACCGATTCCTTGTAATCTTTATGGAGGATTTCGTTCCCAGTGACCACAAGAAATACATACGATTCTTTGACGATAACAAGGTGACCAAAGAGAACTTGATGCGCTCTGGAGCAGTCCAGTTTTCAAAAAAATATTTTAAAAACATAAAGCTCTTTGAATCCTCCCATTTCTCAGACTTTCTTAAAGGCTTGCTCCCGGTTGACTATGCCCTTCTTATTCAACGGGATCCCACTATCAAGGCTAGAAATCGGTACAGCCTTTCTCACTTTCATGTTCGAATCGACTGGCCCATCGCTGATGCCGCCGAGGACATGGCCCGCGATCTGCGGTACATATCTAAGGATCTGTATGAAAAGGGAGATGATTATGCTGAGGAGGTCCAGAAAAAGTTTTTTGAATACTATGGACTTCCTTTAACATCAGGGGGCCGCCGGACTGCGGCAATGGTGGCAACCCAATACCTAAAACGGGTTTCCTGTATATCTACAGTGTACGTGGGGAGCAGTGAATCAAGGGCTATTTACCGTATTTCGGAAAGGGGTGTTTCAAAATACATACTGATGAAACTGACAGACACCGACATACAAGATATTGCCGAGACGCACAACCTGAAGGTTGACACCGTCAAAAAAAATTACCTCGTCGCAGAAGAAGAAGACGGCGGCATTGTGATCTTCCAGGCTACCTATGAGCGTACCAGCCATGCCAGATTCCCCGAGGACGGCAAGTTGAGAGAATTGAACTCTGAGTATTTCTGGATGACTGTCGTCAACCAGAGCATTATCCCCAAGCCAGGCGTATGGGATATATCCCCACTGTCATACAGCATCATTTACACGTAGCCCGGATAAACCGGAACCTAAAAGTGCCTAAAGTTTAAAGTGCCTAAAGTGCCTAAAGTTAAGGAATGCGCTTTCAGCGCAACCTGTTTTTAAAACTGACCACGCCGAACCTGCCCGCCACCCGCCTGCCATCGCCAGGTACAAAGGGCAGGTTCAATGCCACCGTGCGTGGCAATGGCGGGCAGGTTGCCATGTGTGCGGCATTGTAGCTACCCGGCAAGCCAGGCGTTGGCAGGCGGGGGCGTGCACATTAACCCTGGCCCAGACCGGGTTTTTCTCCACTGGGCATGGTCCAACTTCTGTCGCACCAGGGCGGGCTTTAGCTCACTCTTAACCAAAAAATACAAAAACTTATTCATATCGACAATCTTTAGTCGATGTTGTGGTACTAAGCGCCTACAGAACCTGCTTGAAATATTCGATGGTTCTTTCCAGCCCTTCGCGCAACGGAACCACGGGCTCCCACCTTAGTCTCTCTTTGGCAAGGGTAATATCCGGACACCGTTGAATGGGATCATCCTCTGGCAACGGCCTGTAAACGATCTCCGACTTCGATTGGGTTATCTCAAGTACAAGCCCGGCAAGCCGCGCGATAGAGAATTCCCTGGGATTGCCAACGTTAACAGGACCGGTAAAGTTATCGCAGTTCATCATCCTCACCAACCCTTCAACCATGTCTGAAACATAGCAAAACGAGCGGGTTTGACTGCCGTCTCCATAAATCGTAATAGGATCATTTCTCAATGCCTGGACAATGAAATTACTCACCACTCTCCCGTCTGAAACGGCCATCCTGGAGCCATACGTATTGAAAATACGCACTATTTTTACATCAACCTGGTTCTGTCGATAGTAATCCATCATCAGAGTCTCAGCCACCCGCTTGCCCTCGTCATAACAACTCCGCAGCCCGATCGGATTCACGTGACCCCAGTAGGTCTCTTTCTGGGGGTGTTGCTGAGGATCACCATAGACCTCTGATGTGGAGGCCTGCAGGATTCTTGCCTTTACCCGCTTGGCCAGACCCAACATGTTGATGGTCCCCATGACATTTGTCTTAACAGTCTTGACAGGATTGTACTGATAGTGAACCGGAGATGCAGGAGAGGCCAGGTTGTAAATCTGATCTACTTCCAACAAGATTGGCTCAACAAGGTCATGACGAATGACTTCAAAGTTCTTACGGTCCAGCAGGTCTCGGATGTTTCTCTTTGAACCGGTGAAGAAATTGTCAAGGCAGAGCACCTCAGCACCTGTTTCTACCAGTCTGTCGCACAGATGACTACCCAGAAAACCTGATCCTCCCGTAACCAGAACCCTTAGCTCCTTCATGGTATCTTCCCAACCTATTCTTTGAATCCGCCTGCGGCGGACCCAGCTTTAATTGCCAGCCCTTGTAAAAAAGGGGTTGATCCCGCCTCGGGCGGGACTAACCCCTTGATTTTCCTGGTAGCGGGGCATGGATTGCGGAACGAAGTGGAGCTAAATTCTAAATTATCTTGGATTCTACTGGATTGCAAGGGGAAAATACACCTTTCGTTCGTTTGCCATACGTAGCACGGCCTTCTTTTACCATTTTGTCGTATTGGCCTTACGGGATAAGAGACACGAACACCTTCTGGCGATAATACTTCAACTCGTTTATCGATTCCTTTATGTCCACTGATGCCAGATGCGCCTTCTGCTTTTTGAAGGGAGGAAGCGACGGATACCATCTTTTGACCAGTTCCTTGATTGAGCTTACATCGATATTGCGATAGTGAAGGAATTCGTTGAGCGAGGGCATATGCTTGACCAAAAACCGGCGATCCTGCCAGACAGAATTTCCACACAGTGGAGCTTGTCCTTTTTGACAGTACATATGGAGAAATTCCAGTGTCTTTTCTTCAGCTTGCTGGCAATTGTAGGGAGAGGCTTTGGCTTTATCTATTAGCCCCGATGCTTGATGCTGGCTCCTGCTCCACTCATCCATGGCAAAAAGGATCTTTTCCGGATGGTTTATGGCTATGTCCGGGCCTTCCGCCAAAAGCTCCAGGTTATCATCGGTAACAATTGTGGCAATTTCTAGAATGACATACTTTTCGGGGTCTATGCCGGTCATTTCCAGGTCTATCCAGATCAGATGATTTTTCAATTGAGGTCCTCGCTTTCTTACCCCCGTGGATTATAGTGGAATTTCTCGGGGTATCATGAAACTATGTCTCACAGAGAAAACGCCCTTGGCCGACACGGTAGTCGGCCCTACGTAGGGCCGACTACCCTCATAAGCGCTAAGTTGTTTTGTAAACATTCACAGGGTACATTTATGCCGTGCGGAATTGTTTTGAAAGATGAACATCGAACATATTAAAAGATGAACGTCCAACATTGAACATTGAACGTCGAACGTCGAATAATGATGTCGCTCCGCTCCTCAAATTATTCCAACGTCGAATGAAA
>DAOVEU010000242.1:0-4169 GCA_030668805.1 Desulfobacterales bacterium | reverse complement strand
AGACAAATTAGAAATGATTCTTTTCGGCCGTTTATTCCCAATATTCCATTGTTCCAATATTCCATCATTCCAGATCAATGGCACAAAAACTGCCACTGAAAGATAAATGATTACAACGAGTTGTAGAGTTTCCGAGACGTTTAATTAATTCTTCTGTTTCCTCTAAAATATCATTTAGTAGTTCAGGTTTTTTAATTAATGGTACACGCTGAATGAGTTTTAACCATCTCTGGGTCTCCCTAAGTTCCTTTAATGAGATACGAAGCTTATGGATAAAGTCCTTTGGGGACTCCGCTGCCTGGGCTTCACCATGGTTTGGATAAGGCGAAGTTCCCGATCTTAACAATTGGCCCGCAACATGGTTGCCTGCTCTGGTATTTGGTAGCTGTTCAACGATCTTTATGATTCGCACCGAATACTGGAGCAGCCTTTGCAAAAATAACTTAGCGCTTATGCCGACCACCCTCCGGGGCGTAGGCCTTACGGGCCGGAGGCCGCACCCCCCTGTTCTTGGTTCGGTTTTTTTCTACATGCGACCGCGACCTCGGCCGCCTCGACGGCCCCTGCCGCCGCCTCGACCCGGACCCCGGCCACCAACTGGGCCGTCGCCCAGTCTGACCGCCCGGCCCGGAGCGACGTCCGAAGCCAGAGTGGTCTTGGCCTTGCCGCATCTCCCTAATCCTCGACCTGTCATCGGGCCTTCGCCCAGAGGACCTGTTCTATCAAAGCCTGGCATATGGAACACCTCCTTTCGATTGTGAACTTGGCTCCGCTTCGCTCCGCAATTGGAATGATGGAATAATGGAACGTTGGAATGTTGGGTTGAGTGGAATAAGAACAATTAAGAAATGATTCTGTTAGCGCATGGCTTCACTTCGTGTCCGCTTTCCCGCCAATATTCCACTATTCCATTATTCCATGTGCAAGGCAGCATGGTGGTGGCCAAAAAGGCCTCCTATTTTAAAGGGTTGTAGAAATCCCGAGGCGTTCAATTATGTCAAAAACTGCCCGGTCCATGTCTCCCCCGCCGGCCCCGACCTCCTCTACGCAACCTGCCAACACCAGGGAGGGTGTAAGAACCACCTTGAATCCTGATCATCTTTCCCATCACAAGCGCTTGGGCCACCAACTCCCTTGCTTCAGCAAGGACCCTCCCGAAGGTCTGCCGAGATACGTTCATGCGAGCAGCAGCGGTTTCCTGGTCCAATTTCTCAAGGTCGCTCAAACGGAGGGCCTCAAGCCCTTCAATGGGAACAACGACTTCTGCCAGATCCCGCGCCGGAATCCCCTGGGGCTTGAAGGCATTTGCCATGGGCCCACCTTGCACAAAACGAGGTATTCTTGGTCTGGACATCATAGGTTCCTTTCATGATTGTGAGCCTATGATCATAATATAGAACGTTGATTTCTATTGTCAAGAAGTTTTTGGGGCCTGCGCTCAAAATAATTCCTGTTTATTAACAGCTCAAGAGGAAGCTATCTTGGCAGGATAATTGCAAAGCCTTCCCTTTGCCTGCCGGAAGTCTGAGGATATATCAGGGGTGAACTATCAGAGGCCTGTATGACCAGAACAATTACAATCACAAGCGGAAAAGGAGGGGTTGGGAAAACAAGCATCAGTGTCAATTTGGCCCTTCACCTGGCAACGCTCGGTTACCGGACATGCCTGTTTGACGCAGATTTAGGGTTGGCAAATGTCAACATTCTCTTGGGACTTTATCCGGAGCACAACCTCGAAGATGTGATTCTGTACCACCGCGACCTGGAGGATGTGATCATAAGAGACTATGAAGGAATCGATATCATCCCTGGAAGCTCGGGTGTGGAAAGGATAGCCAACCTTGAAGCCGACCAGGTCGAACACCTGATCCAATCTTTTTCAAAACTTGATGGATACAATTTCCTTCTATTTGATACTTCAGCAGGTATCTCAAGAAACGTTATCTCTTTTTGCCTCGCTTCCTCGGAAGTAATAGTAGTGATAACTCCTGAGGTCACTTCACTGACCGACGCTTACGCCCTGCTAAAGATACTGTCTCTAAACGGGTTCAAGGGCTCGGTGAGAATTGTGGTAAATCAGTGCAAAAGCACATTAATCGCCAGGCACGCTTACACCAAGTTCAAGGAAACAGTAAAAAAATATCTTCCCATAGATGTTGTGCCACTTGGCATTATTGTTCAAGACCCAAAAGTGGAGAAAGCCGTTAAAGAGCAACAGGCGTTCGTGTTGCTTTATCCCGAATCGAATGCCTCCAGGTGTATAACAAGTATCGCCAAACGCCTGAGGGAAGAACAGCCAGAGGATTTAGAACCTTTCGGGATGTTATCATTTTGGACAACGTACCATAAGCTTATAACAAGCCCCTTGAAATTAACTGCGCAGCACGTCCCACCGCAAGCGATACAGAGAGCCGGAGAAAAAGGTGTACCAGAAGTATCAAAGGATGTACTTCAACCTAAAAACCGAGGGCATATATTCAAGCAGATAGAGCCACTCAAGAACCTGCCCGCTCTTCCGCATGTTGTTTTGAAATTGATTGAGTTCTGTAGCAGGGACGAAAGCACGATTGAGAATATGTCTCAAATAGTCAACAAAGATGCCTCGTTAAGTGCCAAGGTTATGAGTATGGTCAATTTCGCGTGTGACAGGCCAGGTAATAGGATAACCAATATTGACGAGGCAGTGTCTCTTTTGGGCAGAGATGCCGTGAAAACCATTGCCATTAGCGCCACAGCACATTCGGATTTTGACCAGGCCACTGGTAGTTCTGTTTTTAAATTAAAGCTGTTCTGGTGGCACTCCCTTATGTGCGCTACCCTGGCCAGACTGATTGCCAGAAAGATCTCATATTCTGCTCCTGACGAGGCATTTTTGTCGGGGCTTCTTCATGATATCGGAAAGTTGGTTTTGTGGGTGAATTTTCCCGGGGAATACGCTGAGATTCTACGGTCACCCAGGAACAAGCCGGATTTGCTTCTGGCAGGTGAAATGCGATTAGGGGCCACGCACTGTGAGGTGGGAGCCTGGATGATCAATCGGTGGAACCCTCAGTCGTTCATGGCGGATGCCGTTCTCTATCACCATGAACCAGTGCATAGCATTTTGGATGCCCTTCCTCTGGTAAAGGTCGTGTTCGTAGCCAATGCCCTGGACTCAGAGACTGTTGAAGAAACCGGTGCCAAGTTTAAGACAGCAGAAGAGGTTTTTGGGTTTGCCCGGTCTGAAGTGGAGGAACTCATATCGCTGGCCAAGGAAGAGGTGAAGCAGGTAGCAGAATCACTGGACATAGACGTTGAGCCTCCCGGTCCGCGTGAGAGATCAGTTTCGAAAAAAGATGCTGAAAAGCGAAAAGATCTAATCCGTGCTGTCAGAGACATTTCTCTACTCCAAAGCACCCTTAACAATCTCCTGGGAGCCTATGGTGAAGAGTCTATACTGAAGGTTGTCAAGCAAGGCATTCAGCTTCTATTTGATGTTCACAGTATACTCTTTTTCCTGTATGATCGCGAAAAGGATCTCCTGGTTGGCAAGGGAATCACGGGCAACAAAGAAAATGATCTGATCAATGACCTGGCAATCCCTTTCCAAACGGAAAAAAGCCTGTTGGTCAGTTCGCTTCGTCAGAAAACCGCTCTGGATTCTTTTAGCTATTCAACAAAAGCAGCTCCCACCATTATGGACAAACAGCTTATTCGTTTCCTTGGAAGAGACGGAATGCTGTGCCTTCCCATGGTCGCCCACAAGGCCTATGTTGGCGTCATAGTCCTGGGTACAGATGAGCATCATATCTCTCATTTACGGGATCAGGTAACACTGTTGACCATGTTTGCCAACCAAGCCGCTTTGGCCTTAGCTACTGATCATTTGAGGCAAAGTGAAACAGCCGGGCCGAAGGATGTTCTCAAGAAGATTAAAGAGATTTTGGACAAAGCATAGACTCGTCTCAGCCAAGATCATGAGGTTGCCTGAGGGCTTGCGCAAAAATAACTTGGCAGAATTGGCGCTCAGATTTGGGTTAGATTTGGCCGATCCGATTGAGCAAAACCACAGGAATAGCCGGCTATTTCGCGGATTTTGCGAATGAGTACCCGCCCGCCTCAGCCTGAGCACGAGCATCTTAAGCACGAGCATCTTACTTGGTATGCCGAGTGCGATGGCGGGCAGGTCG
>DAOVEU010000132.1:0-5927 GCA_030668805.1 Desulfobacterales bacterium | reverse complement strand
GGAGCTAAGTTCAAAATCATGCCGGGCAGTCTTAAGGGGGGCTTGTGGAGGAGGACAGTTTTCCTGGGCAATTTAAGAGGCTGGAAGATAAAACAGAAGAATTGATTCAGACATGTCGTGATCTCCAGGAAACGAAGTCTGAACTAGAAGCCAAGATATATGACCTTGACGAGGCTCTCAGGACCAAGGTGGCCGCTGAACAAGAGCATGTAGAAGAAAGATCTATGGTTCGGTCGAAAATAGAGGGCCTGCTAAGCAGACTGGATCAGGCTCTCGGGTCCGAGTGACAATCTGCGGAAAATAGTTATACGGGACAGCGCCCCCATAGACCGGAAACCAAATTCGGACATCTGTGGATCGATTAATCAGCATAGAATTATTTGGGCAGGCTTATACGTTCAGAGCAAGCGGTCAAGTTTCGCAGCCCGAAGAGGTTGCAAACTATGTGGCCGGAGAGGTAGAAAAGGCCGTGGCGGCTGGTGAGACTCCCAGCAAGCTGGATACGGTCATCCTTGCTGCCTTGAATATGGCTAATGACTATTTTGAAATGAGGCGTAGCCGCCAAAACCTTGTAGGGGATATAGATAAACGTTGCAAGATCTTGATTGAACATATTGATGCCAGCGCTTAGGGCAATACGGGCGAGACCCCTGCCGTGCTCGTGATCGGCAGAAGTTTTTTTGAGCCAACGCGTACCCAAACGGGAACCTTCTCTTGCTTCGGTGTGCATGTTCTGTAGTCCACAGAAAAGCCTAAAGGAGCAACAAGGTGCCCACCTGTGCAAACAGGTTCAAAAAAATCTGCTGACACGGCATTGTGGTGGGGGTACCCTTCATAATATATAGCTTTATGAAAGCAAGACCATGTGTGCTGAGATATAATTGTGACGCAAAAATACTGCGCCCCTCGCGATGAAGGTGTATCTTCCAATTGGTGTGTGGCAACCGAAACAATTGCCAGGACTCCCTGTGGTTTTACATAATTAGAGGATGAGCTAAGAAGGCGTCTAGAACGAGCGACAAGCTTTCAAGCCGCGATAAAGCCTCAGCCTACGCCAAACCCGCATAGGGTCTTTCCATTGTGTCTCGCTTCCGTCGGTATCTCGCCCGATAATGTTTTGCAACTTTGCCTGTAAGACCAATGCGTTTAGGGCATTAAGGGGGATACCAGTATGGACTTCACCTCGGTCATATTTCTCAGTATCATCGTTTTCGCTGCGGGTTTCGTGCTTGCCTTCTGGATTCGCACTAGACTGACGGCAGGTAAAATTAGGGCTGCGGACGAGGAAGCCCGCAAGATCATAGAGGATGCTCAAAAGGAATTCGAAACCATCCAGAAGGAGGCCAAGCTTCATGCAAGAGATCAGCTCTACCAAATGAAGGTGGACTTTGAGAATGAGACCAAGGAGATACGGTCCGAGTTCAAAAGCTTACAAAAACGCCTTGCGCAAAAGGAAGAGAGTATTGATCGGAAGACAGAGCAACTGGAGCGCCGTGATACGAGCATATCCAAAAAAGAACAGCGGTTTATAGAAAGGGAAAAAGGGCTTCATGACCAAGAAGAAAGGTATCGAGCCTTGATTGAGGAACAAAAAATGCGACTTGAGAGGATCTCGGGCTTGACAGGGGATGAGGCCAAAGAGTTCTTGATCAAGGCCATGGAGAATGAGGCCCGTTATGAAGCGGCAAAGCTTATCAAGCGGATTGAAAACGAGAGCCGGGAACAGGCGGACCGTAAGGCGAGAAAGATTATTGCAACCGCTATTCAGCGCTATTCAGGCGATTATGTTGCGGAAAAGACGGTGTCAGTCGTTAATCTGCCCAGTGATGAGATGAAGGGCCGTATTATTGGTCGGGAAGGGCGTAACATAAGGGCCCTTGAAGCTGCTACAGGAATTGACCTTATCATAGATGATACACCAGAGGCGGTCATTCTGTCAGGATTCAATCCCGTGAGGCGAGAGGTAGCGCGCCTTTCGCTGGAGCGGCTAATTAATGATGGGCGCATCCATCCTGCGAGAATCGAAGAAACAGTCAAGAAGGTCTCCCAAGAGATGGATGTCGAGATACGAGAAGCTGGTGAACAGGCGGCCTTTGATCTGGGAGTGCATGGGATTCATGCTGAATTGATTCAGCACATAGGGAAACTGAAATTCAGGACCAGCTATGGGCAAAACGTATTACGTCACTCTGTGGATGTGGGATTTTTGTGCGGTATCATGGCTGCCGAACTGGGCCTGAACGTAAAGCAGGCGAAGAGGGTAGGTATCCTGCATGATATCGGAAAGGCTATCGACCACGAGGTGGAAGGGCCTCATGCCCTGATTGGGGCGAAGCTGGCCAAGAAATATGGAGAATCGCCGAGTGTGGTCCATGCGATATCTGCGCATCATGAAGATGTTCCGCCCACATCGGTTCTGGCAGTCCTGTTGCAGGCAGCAGATACCCTTTCAGGGGCTCGGCCAGGTGCACGAAGAGAAATACTGGAGACGTACGTTAAGCGCCTTGAGGAGTTGGAAAGGGTTGCGAAGTCTTTCACAGGTATTAGCAAATGCTATGCAATTCAAGCAGGGCGAGAGTTGCGAATTATTGTGGAAAGTGAAACTGTTTCAGATGCTGAGGCTATTCTGCTGAGCCGGGACATCGCCAAGAAGATCGAGGAGTCCATGTCATATCCCGGCCAGATTAAGGTCACGGTCATTCGAGAAACCCGTGCGGTCGAATATGCGAAGTGAATCTGTGGTACTCTACTGTTCCAATAGGACGCATTCAGGATTTAGGGGAGCCAATAAAATCCCCCCTAACCCCCCTGGCCCAGACCGGGTTTTTCTTTCGGAGGCATTGCCCAACTTTTGTCGCGCCAGGGCGGGCCCTTTTTCAAAGTGGGGAAACCTCTTTTGGCCAAAAAGTCCCCCTTTATTAAAGGGGGATTTAGGGGGATTTTTTGAGTAACCGCACAGGTCGGCAATTTTCTGTGCCATCAATATGGAATGATGCCTGCCTGCCATCGCCAGGTACAGGAGGCAGCTACAATACCGGCACCCGCCTGCCAACGCCTGAGACAGCATTGAGCTTATGTGCCGGCATTTCTGGCAATGGCGGGCAGGTGCGTGGCAATGGCGGGCAGGTTGCCATGCACGCTGCCATTAAAACCGTATGCTGTACTAGGCGATGGCAGGCGGGGAATAGTGGAATAATGGAATAATGGGGATATATCGTTGCTGCCGAGGAGATGTGTCAGCTTACCGCGTGTGGCTAAACCACTGAGGGTTCCACCTCCAGCGACTGATCCTCAAACCGGGTGCAGTGTTCCAAAAAGGTGAGCTTCACCGTGCCGATAGGGCCATTGCGCTGTTTGGCCACAATAATTTCCGCAGTTCCCTTGTTGGGATTGTTTTCGTCCTTGTTGTACACCTCGTCGCGATAGATGAAGACAATAACGTCAGCGTCCTGTTCGATGGCGCCAGACTCACGCAGGTCAGAGAGCACTGGTCGCTTGTTGGTTCGATCCTCCACCTTGCGGTTGAGCTGCGAAAGGGCCACCACCGGAATGCTCAACTCCTTGGCCAATGCCTTGAGCGATCTGGAGATCTCGGATATCTCCAGATCCCGCCGTTCGGCCGAGGCCCGCCCTCTCATAAGCTGTAGATAGTCTACGATAATCAGACCCAGACCCTTTTCCATTTTCATACGCCGAGCCTTGGCACGTATTTCCAGGGCTGATATGGCTGGTGAGTCATCGATGTAGATGGAAAGGTCATAGAGGGCGCCTGCTGCGCGGTTAATGCGGGCCAGGTCACTCTCACTCAGGTACCCACCTCTCATTCGGAATGAATCGATTCGGGCTTCTGCGGAAAGCATGCGCAAGGAGAGCTGTTCCTTGGACATCTCCAGGGAAAAAATGCCTACGGGCATTCCGGTTTGAATGCTGGCATTTTGAGCGATGTTCAGGGCAAGGGCGGTCTTGCCCATGCTGGGCCGACCTGCAATCACGATAAGGTCTCCGGGCTGCAATCCAGAGGTTTTCTGGTCAAGGCTGCCATAGCCCGTGGGGACACCCGTGACAAGGACCTTGTTTTCATAGGCATCTTCTACAGCTTTGTATGTATCAGTGAGAATATCAGCCAGAGAATGAAAGGCCGGCCTTACCTTGTCTTCGGAGATATCAAAGATGGACCGTTCGGCAAAATCGAGTATCTCCTCTATGTTTCCGCGGTCCTCAAAACACCGGGTGGTGATGGAGGTTGCCCGCTCAATAAGACACCTCAAGGTCGCTTTTTCATGGATAATCTTGGCATAGTGGGACGCATTGGTCGCCATGGGGATTGTATCGACCAGTTCAGCCAGATAGGATGCGCCCCCAACCGATTCAAGCTGGCCCCGTTCTTTGAGGATATTTGTTATGGTAATCAGATCAGCGGGTTCGTTTCGCTCAAAGAGATCCAGCATAGCCGTGAAGATCTTCCGGTGGGCCTCACGGTAGAAGTCTTTTTCAGAAAGGATTTCCAGGACCTCGGGCAGTGTATTGTTCTGAATCAGTATGGCGCTCAGGATTGATTGTTCGACCTCAATGCTTTGAGGAGGAACCCTTTGCAACCACGGATCTTTGTTGCTCATGAGGCTTCCTGTTCGGGGACCACTTTGACCGTGATCTCCGACGCGATATCAGTATAGAGACGAATGGGCACGATATAAGATCCCAGGGTCTTAATAGGTTCAGAGAGCATGACCATCCCCTTGTCCACATCAAACCCCTGCAATTTCAATTGTTCGGCAATATCTCGCGTTGAGACCGAACCATAGAGCCTGTCGCCCTCAGATACCTTCGCCGCAATAGTACAGACAGCGCCACGGATCTTTTCAGCCATCACCTCAGCCCTGGTTTGGTCTTTGGCCAGCCGTTGTTCGAGCTGTGTCCGCTGGCGCTCGAAGATCTTGCGATTACTCGGTGTGGCCAGGATGGCCTTTTTTTGGGGAATCAGGTAGTTTCTGACATAACCTTTGGCTACATTGACCTCATCGCCAACAGTTCCGAGCGATTCGATCATTTCTGTCAATATCACTTTCATGTTAGGACTCCACCTTTCTTGTGCGTCTGAAATCGATCCACATGTCAAAGAAGCCCACTGCAATCACCACCAGAAGCAAAAGCTGCTGCATGGCGATCAGACCATAGAGAAGGCCTCGCAGTACCTTAGGAAACTGTTTTTTCTCAAAATAGAAAGAGACAATGGCAATCCCCTGGAAAAAGTATATCATCATGATGAGTATCAGGCCATTGATACCGAGCATCTTGATGCCTGGATGACCAAATAAGAGCAAGCCCCCCGTTGCAATGGCAACCCAAACCAGTGGCTCCGGCGCCTTCCACTGGTTTAGCCTGCCAAAATCAGGACAAGAAAGCTGTTTGCTTCGTAACACAAAGCGAGCCAAAAGGAGGTTACTCCAGACCACAAAGAGGGTTATGACAATTACAATGGCAGGGATCGTGCGAAGTATAACGTACACGATCCCCTCCAGGGACTCCGCAAGTATGCCGATGTTCTCCTCAGATGCGTCCATCTCCCTGTACATGGCAAGGGCGAGCTTCGCACTCTTTTCCAGGAAATCGGATACCACGGCCCACGGGCTGGTTGTCGAAAGCAAGCTGTAGAGTGCCAACATCACAGCACCAGTCGTCAGGACCGCACCGGTCGTAATTCCGACCGTCTTTTCCACAGACAGGTTCATCTCAAATGCCTCCGGCAGAATCAGCCCCACCAGCCCCAGTTCAAAGAGGAATACCACTGCACCTATAGAATTCCAGCCGACTACAGAGGTAACAATCAGGGTGACTACGGCCAGGATCAACAGGCCCGATGATCGCCCCAGTTTGAACCGGTAAAAAAGGATTGGCAGCGGAATAAACAGGCCCACGAAAGGCCCCAG
>DAOVEU010000259.1:0-3947 GCA_030668805.1 Desulfobacterales bacterium | reverse complement strand
TCGCTGGAAAAAGGTCTCTACATTTCCCAAGCATTTTCATTATGGCTCTCAAAGTCAGGTGCAGGAAAGTTCAATTGATGATGACCCTATTTCAGGGGTAAGAGAGTTTATGGCTTTTGTTAGAACAATGTTAAGATGATGTACGAGGGTATTATTAGTCAGTCAACTGTTGTATGTGCCTCGGCGCCGAAGATTGATCGGTCGCAGAAATTAAGGGGTTCGGGCCCCGGTGAAGTATGCTATCACTGCACCCCGATACGATGGTACTACGGGGCAGGCGGGGCAGACAAAGCTCAAAGTAAAGCGGAAAACACCTATGAGGCGAGCCCCGGTGAAATACGCTCCGCTGTCGTAAACGAATTTCACAGGGTAAAGGTGGTTGGTGGAAAGGTAGCTGAGGGTTTGTTCAATCGTGGCCCGTGCCTACCCTCCGGCACAGCGAGGATGGAAGAAGTTTTGGAGCGAGTCGTAAGAGTGATCAAGAAGAGTAAAGAGTGAATTAGCCGCCCAGATTAAATAGCTTCGCCCGTCTGCCGTTGCAAGGCACGAGCGGCCAGTCATTTCACAGGGCAGGGCAGGGTGGTCGGGAGAAATCTAAGAAAGGCGAAATGATTCAAGTGGAAATTAATAAGCTTGTCGATTCTTTCAAAGAATACCTGTTGAACAGCGAATTGAAAGACAATATTGCGAAAATAATTCTATTTGGCAGTCCCCCCGCATCCTGCCCTGGCGCGACGTGCCTGAGCGGTCTGCATACAGCCGACCCTACGTAGGGGCGGGTTTATCCCGCCCGTTTGTTCTGGGCCAGGGGTGAGGGGGGATCAAAAAAAAGGCCGAACTTTTTGAGAAGCTACATTTCCGAGACGTAAATTAGATAATCGAGATGCCCGATCATTCGTCGATTGTAGACTCAATCATGGCCAGACTCTCTCATGAAGGTCTGGACGGCTATGAAGTCTATATGACCTATTCCAACGGCCTTACCATTGAAATCAAGGATGGCGTCATTGATGTCTTTGTAAGAAGCGAAAATGCTGGTCTTAGTCTGAGAGGACTGAAAGAGCAAAGACCGGGGTTTGCTTTTTCTACAGACCTATCCTCAAAGGTTATCCCGGATCTGATTGAGCAGGTCGTTCACGGGGCCAGTGCCACAGACCCAGACCCCTATGTCGGATTTCCTCTGCCCCCGGCCAAGACGCCCCCTCAATTTGACCAATTCGATCATGATCTTCAAAGAACTCCTGTTGAGGACAAGATTGACAGGGCTCGCACCCTTGAAGCCGCAGCAAGATCGAGTGACCCTCGTATCAAAAAGGTGCGCAAGGCGGCTTATGTTGAAACCACGGGTACTGTGACAATATGTAATCATACGGGCCTCAAGCTCTCGTACCAGAAAACGCTTGTGTCGGGGAGCATCATGGTAGTGGCAGAGGAAGGAGAAAATGCCGAAATCGGCTGGGATTATGGCTTTTCCCCGTTTTTCGAGCAGCTCGACATGGGTTTGATCGGTGCTACAGCAGGCAGAAGGGCCGTCAGAATGCTTGGTGCCCGCTCTGTGAGGAGTATGCAGGTCCCTGCCGTATTGCCTCCCTGGGTCGCATCGGATGTCCTAAAGGTTCTCTCCGCGTCTTTCATGGCCGACAACCTTCAGAAAGGAAAATCTATGCTCCTTGGACGGATGGGGGAGCCAGTTTTTTCGCC
The DNA here is from genome assembly GCA_030668805.1 of Desulfobacterales bacterium. Lineage (GTDB taxonomy): Bacteria > Desulfobacterota > Desulfobacteria > Desulfobacterales. The sequence continues at coordinate 2,246 of DAOVEU010000259.1, read as the reverse complement.
TCGTGTGACGATTGTGGACGACGGGCTCTATCCGGACGGCATTGCCTCCAGCCCGTTTGATGATGAGGGCTCTTTTCATGACCGAAGCGTATTGGTATCGGAGGGGGTTGTACAAGGATTTCTCTATGACCAATACACCGCCAACAAAGAGAGCCGCCGCTCAACGGGTAATGCCGGACGCCTCGGAATCAAGGCCCCTCCGTCGGTTCAGGCCACTAACTTTTACATCCGGAATGGCTTGCTTGACCCAAATGAGCTTTCGTCTTCCTTGAGGGAAGGGCTTATGGTGACAGATATCATAGGGCTCCATACCGCAGACCCCATCTCGGGAGATTTCTCTGTCGGGGCGGCAGGATTATGGATCAATGCTGGTGAAACCGTGTTCCCGGTAAAGGGCATTGCCATATCGGGCAACCTGATTGATCTATTCAGCAACGTGGACGGCGTTGGCACAGACCTGAAATTCTATGGGCAATTCGGAGCCCCCAGCCTAAGAATCTCAACCCTCAATATCGCCGGTCTTAATGCTTGACTCTGGTGTGAAAGTACCTTTCCGCCACCTGCCCGCAATGCGAAGTGGCCGCAAAATTTTTCTAAGCTTTCCGGCAGATGTTCCGATAAATAGTACAAAGGATTTTTCCCTGGCCAAAAGCTTAAGAAGAAATAGTTGTGTTGGCATAGTATTCGCATGTTTACGATTCAAAGGGTGTTTTTGCGGGACAAAAATCTTGACAGCCTAATGCGGCTATGATAACTATGCATAAATTTTCCTATTATTACCCATTTGTCCCATTATCTCCAATTATGAAATCGCTTCGTGATTTTATATGACGGGGCTACGCCCCTGAAAAAAATTCCTATCCTATTCAAATAACACCCCCAGCCTGGCATCTCCCTTGAACGGGAAGGGTTTGGGAAGGGACGAAAAGAGGTGAATGATTTGGCGAGCAGGCAGACAACTCTTGTCATAATCCCTGAAAACACCTCCCGGGTAAGGCAGGTTAAGTTTTCAAGGGCCTTCATCGTATTTGCAACTTGCTTTGCTGTCCTGAGCGTCACCGCAATCTCTGTCATAGTCTATGATTATTGCAAGTTAAAGAAGGCTCTACCCTCCATGCATGCCCTTGAGCACGAGGTCGCAGACCAGCGTGCTCAGATTCAAGCCTTTGCCAAAAAGATCGACAGCCTCAAATCAGATATCATTGCCCTGCATGAGTTTGAGAAAAAGATACGGGTCATTGCCAACGTTGAGCGGCCTGCCAACCAGGACGCCGTTTTTGGCATCGGCGGATCCATGCCCGAGAATTTGGACACCAAGCTCCCGCTGACTGAGAAGCATAACAGTTTGCTTCGGCAAATGCATGCCCAGGTGGAACATCTCCATGAGGCATCAGCAGTTCAGAAGGATGCCTTTGAGGAACTTCATAAGTATCTGGAGAGCCAGAAATCTTTGCTTGCGTCAACGCCAGCTATCCAGCCGACTACGGGATGGCTCTCCTCGGGGTTTGGCTATCGCATATCCCCTTTCACCGGCCTGAAAGAGTTTCACCAGGGCATTGATATTGCCACACGGATGGGTACCACGATTATTGCACCTGCCGACGGTACTGTTACGTTTACAGGCACTAAAGGGGGCCTCGGCAAATGCATGGTGATCAAGCACGGATACGGTATGGTGACAAGGTACGGTCATCTGAAAAAATATCTGGTAAAACAGGGCACGCGTGTCAAGCGTGGAGATAAAATCGCCCTGGTAGGAAATACCGGACGAAGCACAGCACCACACCTGCACTACGAAGTACACCTGAACGGCATCCCTGTGAACCCCGTAAAGTATATCCTCAACTAATTTACACCTCGAAATTTCTGCAACTTATTGATATTACAAGCGTTTCGGTTGCAGTTGACTTGTGCCGGCCATTTACGTTATTCGTTATTCGTTATTCGAATAACAATTAACGATTAACAAATAACAAATAACAATTATGCCCATCACTCCAGTACTCCATTGCTCCAGTACTCCAATTGGGGCTAAGCCAGTAAATTCTTAGGCACAGTCTCGCCGCTCAAAATTCCTTTGTTAGCGTCTGGATTCTTTGGTATACTGTAAAATCTAAGCTATCCGCACCAGTCGCAGTCTTGAAGTGCTGGAGTTTTGTATTGCGGATTGCGGAATTGAAATCGAAAATCCGGGATTCGAAATCCCAAAAAGGAAATTTTTCGTGTCATGATCGGAAATGTATTGA
>DAOVEU010000060.1:0-8035 GCA_030668805.1 Desulfobacterales bacterium | reverse complement strand
AAAAAAAAAGCTGAGGGCGAGGAAGACGAACGCAATTAGCAATGCAGAAAAAAAATACCTGTCGGTTTTTAGTGCACTTAACATCGGTCGAATTAAGCTTTACAATCGGGTCGTTTTCCCGGCATGGCAGGTAAACTATGCCAACACAGATGGCACAGTGTCCGAGAAGTTGCTCGCGTTCTACACTACGATAGCAGACGGTGGATGCGCAATGATCTTCACGGGAGCTGCGGTGGTGTCATCAGATTCTGTTGCATTCGACCGTGTGATGCGGATTGACAGCGACCACTGTATCCCCGGACTCAAAGAGCTTTTTCACGAGATAGAAAAGCGCGGCAGTGTGCCTGCGGTCCAACTGATACATTACGGCCGGCAGGCACTGAACGCAGTAACCCGCTGCGACCTGCTTGCACCAAGCCCGATCCCGTGCCCTGTGATGTCTAAATTCGACTCGAACTATCATGTGCGTGCAATGACGCTAAATGACATCGAGCGAGTACGCAGTGATTTTATCGAGGCAGCACTGCGGGCTGCGGATGCTGGGGCAGAAATGGTGGAGGTTCATGCTGCACACGGCTATCTACTCAACGAATTCCTATCGCCTTATTCAAATCACAGGACAGATGCCTACGGCGGCAACACAGAAGGACGAACGCGGCTGATTATAGACATTATTGAGGGAATCCGCGCCCGACTTGGGCCTCGTGTAGCAATTAGTGTACGCGTCAGTGGGAATGAGTTTGTAGATGGGGGACTTACACCACCGGATTTTAAGGAGGTCATTCCATTGTTTGAACGTGCAGGGATGGATATGTTGAACGTCTCGGCCGGCGTGTATGAATCAATGGAGCGAATTGTACCACCTGGGGCTCTGGGCGATGCCCCGCATGTAAACATTGCATCGGAACTGAAACGATTTGCCACTGTGCCGGTATGTACTGTCGGCTCCATTCTTTCTCTTAAAACAGCAGAGTCCATCATATCTTCAGGCAAGGCAGACCTTGTGGCAATAGGACGGGCCCAGGTAGCAGACCCGGAAATCGTGGCTAAATCAGCCTCAGGGCGTGAGACAGAGATTAGAGAATGCACCCAGTGCAATGAATGTACGTTCTGGACAACCGGTGATCCGCAAATGTATTGCAGTATTAACCCGGAATTGATGAAACAAGACAACTAAGGTGGGCGGAATGCAAAAATTACATAAAGCAATCACTGAAATTGATGTTCTTTCTCCGCCGAAGATTTACATTGAAAAGATATTGGAGGCGATATGTGAGAATCTCGCCTATTCTTTTTGCACAGTGATTCAGGTAGACGCTCAGGGTAAAGGCTCGATGTTTGCCTGCTACAATCTGCCTAAAGATTATCCGGAAAAGGTCCATAGCGTAAAAGTGCCGGTCCTTTCAAGTCCGTCAGGGGAAGCTGTCGAAACATGCAGGGTCGTTGTGGTACATGATCCATTATCAGAGGCACGTCTGGCGCCCTGGTATGGGGTCATCCGACCCTATAACATTAAAACTATGGTTTGGGTGCCTCTTTTGAGCAAAGGTCAAGCGCTTGGAACTTACGTTCTCTATGATACGCAGATACGGGATATATCAGAAGAAGAGCTGCAGTCGCTTGAACAGATAGGAGTTATGGTATCAATTGCAATAACGAGCAATCAATATGTTGATCAACTGAATCAAAAAACAAAAGAACTCGAAGATGAAATCATCGAACGCAAGTGCGCGGAAGAGGCGCTGCGGGAGAGCGAGAAACAATATCGCGGTATCTTTAATGCTGCGATGGATTCATTTCTTATCTGTGATTTCAACGGTAATGTTGTAGAAGCGAATCCTCAAGCGTGTGCAACGTATGGTTATTCCTATGAGGAGCTTATGAGACTCTCTGGCAAGGATGTAGTACATCCTGATTATTATCATCTTTTTGAGCAATTCCTGCGAGATGTTCAGACGACCGGTGAATTTCACGCTGAATCAGTAGATGTCCGTAAGGACGGGACTCCATTCAACATCGAAGTCAGAGGAAGGATGTTTGATTATAACGGTGAACCACATTTGTTGGCTGTTGTGAGAGACATTACCGAACGCAGGTGTGCTGAGGGGGTGGCGCAGGAAAGCGAGGAACGATACCGCCGCCTGGTCGAATCCAGCGATGACATGATCTTCAGCGTGGACCGTGCTGGCGTCTTCAAAACAGCCGGGGGCATGCGTCTGCGTGAATTCGGTCTCAGACCGGAGGACGTCGTGGGCCGCTCGCTGGATGACCTTTTCGGGGGGCAGGATGCCAAGCGCTATCAGGAACGGCACCGGCAGGTCTTCGAGAACGGTGCAGCCATGACTTACGAACACCCCTTCGAGTTCGCCGGTAAGACCAAGACCGACCTGACCACAATTTACCCCATCAAGGACAGGCGGGGCGTAATCGAACTGGTAGGCGTGATCTGCCGCGACATCACCGCCCGCAAGCATGCTGAGGAGGCGCTGCAAAAAGCTCACGACAAGTTAGAAAGAAGGGTGGAGGACCGTACTGCCAAACTGGCGAAAGCGAATGAGCAACTGAAGCAGGAAATAGACGAGCGCAAGCGGGGGGAGAAGGCGCTGCAAAAAGCTCACGACGAGCTAGAAAGACGGGTTGAGGAACGAACGGCACAACTTTCAAAAGCTAACAAAGAATTGCTGAATGAGATCACCGATCGCAAGCATGCTGAGCAAGCCTTGGAGACCCAGGCTAATGAGCTTGAGGAAGTAAATAGCGCATTAAGAGTTTTGCTGAAACGAAGAGACGAGGATAAGAGAGAGCTTGAAGAAAAGGTGTTGTTCAACGTTAAGGAACTGGTTGTGCCCTATGTAGAAAAAGTGAAGAAAAGTCCTTTGGATGCCAGACAAATGGCCTGCTTAACCATACTCGAATCAAATCTAAATGACATTATTTCGCCATTTTCTCACAGGTTATCCCACAAATATTTGAACCTTACTCCCGCGGAGATTCAGGTAGCAAATCTTGTGAAGCAGGGAAAAACCTCAAAAGAGATAGCAGAATTGTTGAATCTGTCCACCAGAACAATTGAGTCTCACAGGAAGAATATTAGGAAGAAAACCGGGATAAAGAACACGAAAGCAAACCTCAGGACCCAGCTTTTATCCATCCAATAATACGTATATTATCTACCTATTCCATCCCCAATAATATAGTCTTGCTTTTTTGAGGAGCCATCGGCATTGTAAACGGCGACTCTTCGAGTCTCATTAGTTTGACGCTTCGGAATTTCAACAACCTATTGAAATAACTGGCCTTTACTGACATTATTATCTGTTGCCTCGCACACGGAATAATGGAACGGTGCCTCTAAATCCATGCAAGAACGGAACAACTTCTTCTGATGGCTCTGGACGGCACAAGCGGACAATGTAAGCCTCCTGCGCGTAAGGGGGCCTACACACATCAGGAATACAACTTAGCTTCGCTGCGCTCCGCAATTGGCACAGAAAACTGTCACTGAAAGATATGTGATTACAACGAGTTGCAGGACTTCCGAGACGTCAAGTCATAGAATCGCGGAGCGATTTTATGAGTCGAAGTAAGGAAGGGGTTGGCATGGAGGAGAACTCTCAGAGAGGGAGGAGGCGTATACTGGTCGTGGAAGCGGAAGAATCGATTCGCAACATTGTTTCAATATTCCTTTCGGAGAGGGGATACGAGGTAATTACTGCCAGAAGCGGTGAAGAAGGGGTGAGCCTCCTTCTCAAAGGGTCATTCGATCTGGTCCTGTCTGACCTGACCATGCCAGGAATGGACGGGTGGACGTTAGCTTGCTACGTCAAAAACAGATCACCTGCTACCCCGGTCGGTCTGATGACGGGTTGGGGCGCAAAAGAAACTATCGACAAGATGAAAGGAAGCGCTGTGGATTTTGCGATCTTCAAGCCCTTTGGATTGAATGACCTGCAAGAAGCGGTTGCGAGGGTATTAGACGCAAAACCATTCTGTTCACCCACACCAGTGGTCTGAAGGACATTTATCCTTTTGGCCAGGATACGTTTCAAAATAGCCTTTACCTCCTCAAGGACCGACCGTTTCGCCTTGTATTTACAGGCGAGAATGCCACCAGGATAGCACCGGAACGGAACAAGTTTTTCTGAGTCTTGCTGTGTTATTGAACCCGTTATGAGCGCAAGGTTGCGCCTGACGGCTTGAAAACATTACACTACGTGTCCAATATTGCAGTATTCCCTGGCCCAGACCGGGATTAACCCTGGCCCAGACCGGGTTTGCATGGACAACAGCTCGATTCAGGCATGTCGCGCCCCTGGCCCAGACCGGGATGATAGGGACGGCACATCAATGCTAAAGCTGTCGCGCCAGGGCGGGCAGGGCGGGCAGCGTAATACCTTACAACAAGCTGAAGCGCCAGGGCGGGTAGGGCAGGCCAATTCGGGCAGAGTCCCTGAATTCTACCTGCGGGTACATAATAAGGAGGTGGTGCGTATGGAACTAGTCCCATGGGAGCCGTTTGGAGAACTCAGGACGCTTCGCAAGGAAACGGAAGATTTTTGGAGTCGATCATTTGACGAGCCGCCTTTTCCCAGACTCGTTTTGGGAGAGTGGGTGCCTTGGGTAGACATATCGGAAACGAAGGGGAATTTTGTGGTTAAAGCCGAGCTGCCTGGTATGGAGGCAAAAGACATCAACGTTAGCATCTCAGGCAACGTCTTGACCATCAAAGGTGAGAAGAAAAAGGAACAGGAGGAGAAAGACGAACATTATCTCTATTGTGAGAGATACTGCGGATTTTTCCATCGTTCATTCCGGCTCCCTGTAGCGGTTCAAAGTGATAAGCTCGAACGGACCTTTAGGAATGGGATCTTAAGAGTCACGCTTCCCAAAGCCGAGGAGGCAAAGAAAAAAGAAATCGAGATCAAAGTTGGATGAGCAAGCATTGAGTCCAATGATATCGACCTGGTGATTACAGGTACCCATGGGCGGAAAGGATGCCCCATCCTTCTCCATACCCATGCCACAAACCAGGTGGCACAGCATCTTATTGAAAGGGAGTTGCTTCCACCCCTGAAAGGGGCCCGAAAAACCCCCTTCATGCAGGAGCCTTTCATCGCTTTGTTCAAAGCTTTCGCATGAGATCTCCTTGAAAGGGACACTCTTTCCGCATCCTGGTCCCCAACCGCCTCCAGTTGACCCTCCCCTCTTGACCTTTCTGACTGGTGTTGTTACATATCGTTACGCTCCCCGACAGGATTATAGATCCGATGCAACAAAGAGGCTCGAGCCCCGAGTACAGGTCGAGGAGACCGTTTGCGTCGTCGTGGAGCCTAATGACAAATCCCCGGTCTGTCCCGCTCCGCAGAATATGCGCCTTCTCGGCGTTTACAGGGAGCCATCCCAAACCATGATAGGTGAGGAATGCTCTCTCGGCAGGGACCAGCCCGCTGTACCCACCACACAAACATAGGGTTAGGATGAATGAAACAGGTCGTCATAGAGAACCCGGTCATCAATTCACCCTTTGAAGAACCAAAAAGGCACTTTCTCTTTTCCGAAGAGGGCATCACCAACGAGATTGAGGAAGAGTTCCACAAGGGTTGATCATGAAACCAGTCAAGCTTTCCAAGCATCTGCTCAGTGTTTTGCGGACCCTGATTGCCGATGCCCGGCAGGATGTGGCGCGAAGGGTGAACTCTGCGTTGGTGCTGCTGTATTGGAAAGTCGGTCAGCGGATTCGTCAGGACATCTTGAAGGAAAAGAGTGCAGGATATGGGGAAGAGATTGTGCACGCACTGAGTGCACAATTACAGATTGAGTTTGGCAAAGGTTTCACCAAGCGCAATCTCTTTAATATGATCAGGCTCGCAGAGGTATTTCCTGATTATCAAATTGTGCAGGGACTGAGTAGACAATTAAGCTGGACTCATTTTCGCTCCATTATCTACCTTGATGATCCGTTGAAACGAGACTTTTATGCGGAAATGTGCCGGATCGAACAGTGGAGCACGCGTACAATGGAGAAAAAAATAGGCGGTATGCTTTTCGAACGTACCGCCCTTTCCAAATGAGGCTATTGTATTAGCTAAGGCACGGCTCGAACGCGGGGAGCTGCCTGCCTCGTCAGAGGGACAAGGATAATTACGGCTAAGACAAATCTTTCCGAAATACTGTCTGGCAAAACCAGAGTGCCGTTTCTGGCAACAAAGCCCGCGCCCTTGGCACCTCTGCGGTGAATCATCTATGGCCTATGAGCTATCTGCTATCAGCTTCTTATTTGGGGTAAAGAGGAAACGTTGAAGACGCTGTTACGGTGATGATTTTGCCCTTGAAAATGGGCTTTTAAGGAGTCAAAACACCTGTCTTTGGAATCTTTATCGTGGTATATCAGCAGGGTAGCTTGGTCCGACCCCAAAAGGGACCCCAAAAGGTATTCCAAAAGGTATTATTTGACCCCAAGTCTTCTGGGGTTCCTGCGCACCGTGATTGCTCCCATACTCCGAGCCCGATCTGATGCTGATTTCAAAGCCATGCGTTTTGAAACAGAGGTCGTGGAGTTGGCAACAGCCCTTCTTTCAGAAAACCAGGAAGCCCTCACGGCTATCAAAGAAAGCCTTCTGGCCCAAATCTCGGAACTCCCGCTCACCGTCAACCTCGTTGCCCGGCCTTTCACTAACCTACATCCCCAGGGGATCCGGGGTGTGTTCCCGGTTGCTGAAATCGAAGAAATCATGGCTCTTGTAGAAGAAAGAGGGCAACAGGCTGCATAAATGGGGTAATTTCTGCTTGACATTACCCCATTAACACCCTGTGTTACCCTATTTAGAAAGGGCCTCAAAGTGAATTCTTTGGATATTAAGTATTTGGAGAAGCTTAATTTTTCTGCGGAACAGGTGTCTGTTCTGAAGACGATCCGCGAATACCGGGGGAAGCAGGAGCTTTTTTTCCGCCAGACCCCCGAAATACTAAATAGAAGGGCCGGGGCGCCATTAGAATACTCCTTGACAAATATCATCAGGCCTTGCCCTAGGATTAAACCATATAACCCGGACATATTATATGTATTGAATGGAGGAAGTGAGATGGCACTTGTGAAAAAGACCATTGAACTGGATCAGGATCAGATCAATCGGATCAAGACGGCCCTGAAAGCAAAATCGGAAAAGGAGGCCATAAATGCCGTCATGAAGCAATTTGACACCGATTTTCAGCTTGCCGAGGCAACCCTGAAGGACGCTGGAAGTTTTGATTTTGAGGAAGTCTAAGTGATGCAGGAGAAAGTCGTCTTTGATACGAGCGTCTATATTGGGGTTTTCAACCAGGGCCTTTATGAAGATGAGATCGACGGATTCAACAAGGTGATGTATCTGGTCCGTCCTGTACTCCATGAATTATGGATTGGAGCCAAAGGAAAAAGGGAAATCAACCATCTTATCAATTTTGGGACCAGATTTATCAAATTGGGGAGACTCGTGGTCCCCTCATCCACCACACAGGTCTTGATTGGCAAGGTATGTCAGAAGCTTCGTTCTTCAGGCAGGCTTGACCCGGCAAATCCTCGTATTTACAACGACGTCTGCATTGCACTACTCGCCAGGCAAAGCGGAGCGACAGTGGTAACCGTGAATATTTCCGATTTTAAAAAAAATCCACCAGGTAGTTGATTTCAAGTGTAGAAAGGTCGGACCCTGAGATATTTAGGTCCAATATTTCCTGCTTCTATTTAACCAGAGACATTGGCGTCCAAGTCAAGGAAAGGCGTGCCGCTTAGGCCAAATGAACGGAAAAGCACAAAGCACGTTCTGCACGAACGTCCCGGTCGGCGGTACGTCCCGGTCGGCGGTAAATCTGATTAGAAGTCAAACAAGCTCACGCCAAAAATGAAAGCCTCATCGGATGCAGAACGTTTTTCAAGGTATCACCTGGGTTGAGCGGTTCAACGTTCACGGTTCCCGGTTGAAGAGCCCCTGGCCCAGACCGGGACTACATGGGCACCAAAATCATCTTGGGATGTCGCGCCAGGGCAGGCCTAACT
>DAOVEU010000327.1:0-3289 GCA_030668805.1 Desulfobacterales bacterium | reverse complement strand
CATTTCATCTTCAATAGGAAAGTGGGGCATCCTTCATTTTCGCCAGAAAGTAGTTTACACCTATTGACCAGTGTTCAGGTTTCAGTGTTCAGGTTTCAGATCTTGCTTTTTCAGTTTCTGACACCTGACACCTGACACCTGACACCTGGTGCCTGGTTTCAGTGTTCAGGTTTCAGATCTTGCGTTTCTCGCTTTTGACACCTGACACCTGACACCAAAAAGCACGAACAAAAGAATTTATTTCTTGGCGCCCGCATTCTTGAAAAGTGTAAACCGAGGAATGAAGGATGCCGAAAATGGAGTATTGGAGTGATGGAGCATTGGAGCTTTTCGGCTTTTCCGTGAACGGTTACAGAGATTCTTTGTAAGAGCATTCCTTATTGAGACACCTGAGATGTGGCCCCTCCTTCTTGGTAGATCGTTCCACCAGAAAAGGCGCATTACATTTGGGACAGATGACGGGTGCAGGTTTGTCCCAGATGGCAAAGGTGCAGCTCGGATAGCGGGTGCAACCATAAAAAAGCTTACCTCGCTTTGATCTTCTCACAACAAGCTCGCCATCGCATCCTGTCTCAGGGCACTTGACACCAGTAGGTTCGGGTTTCGACATGGCTTTTGCGTTCAGGGAGCGGGTGTTCTTGCAGGCCGGGTAAGCCGAGCACGCCAGGAACGGGCCAAAACGCCCCTGTTTCTGTATCATTGGGTTTCCGCATTTTTCGCATATTTCATTCGTAGGCTGTTCCGCGGCTGGTTGTTCGATCTCAATCTGCCCCTTTTCATTGCGGGTGTAATTGCCTGTAAACTTGCAATTCGGGTAGCCTGAACAGGCGAGGAATGGTCCATTCTTTCCAACTTTGATCCTGAGTGGTTGACCACATGCCGGGCAGTCTAGATCAACGGCCAAACCATTGCCTTTGACACTGCGCATTTCCTTTGCTGCCCGCTCCAGGTCCTTCTTGAATGAGTCATAAAAACCTTCCAGCACAGCAATCGCATCAATCTCGCCTTCCTCGATTTTATCCAGATTGTCCTCCATGCGCGCGGTAAAATCGACATTTAAGATGTCCGGGAAACTCTCCATCAAGAGATCATTAACGATAAAACCGAGTTCGCTTGGCCTGAAAAAACCCTTGACCAGGTCTACGTATCCCTTTTGCCTGATGGTGGTCAGGATCGTTGCATAGGTGCTCGGTCTTCCGATACCGTTTTCTTCAAGCTCTTTGACAAGGGATGCTTCGGAAAACCGCGGGGGCGGTTGAGTAAAATGCTGCTTTGGTTCGAGTCGATGGCATTTCAAGACCATCCCGTCAGACAGAGGTGGCAGGGTCTCTTTATTCTCTGATGGACTCTGGCTCCCATTTGACGAGGTATACAGGGCCATAAAGCCGGGGAAACGCACCACCGAACCGGAGGCCTGAAAAATGTATGGCCCTGCCGAAATAGTCACCGAAGTCCGATCAAAAAGGGCCGATTTCATCTGGCAGGCCACAAAACGCTGCCAGATCAATTCGTAGAGGGCCAACTGGTCCCTGGAAAGGAACTGGGCGACATCTTTTGGCTTGCAAAACACCGAGGTGGGGCGTATCGCCTCATGGGCGTCTTGCACCTTTTTTTTGTTCTTGAACACGCGGGGTTTGTCTGGCAGGTATGCTTGGCCGAATTGCTTCTCGATCAGCTGTCGGGCTTCATCAATCGCTTCCTGGGCGATACGGGTAGAGTCGGTTCGCATATAAGTAATGAGACCTACTGGCTCTCGGGAACGGAGTTCGAGGCCCTCGTAAAGCTGCTGGGCGACCGTCATGGTCTTTCTGGCAGAAAATCCCAGCCTTCGAATCGCCTCCTGCTGGAGTTTGCTGGTAGTAAAAGGGGGGAGAGGATTTCTCTTCTGGGTCTTCTGAACGACCTTTTCCACCTTGAAACAGGCCTTTGCAAGATCTTTGAGGATGGCCTGAGATGCTTTTTCGTCCGGAATGCGAAGCTTCTTGTTATGCTTCTTGATGAGCTTGGCGAGAAAAGGCGGGGGGGACTCGCCTTCAAGCTGTCCGGTGATGCTCCAATACTCTTCGGGTTGAAAGGCATGGATTTCCCTTTCACGTACACAGATCATGCAAACTGCTACCGACTGAACACGGCCCGCGCTTAAGCCCCGTAGAACCTTTTGCCACAGAATAGGGGAAATCTGATATCCCACCAGTCGATCCAGGATCCTCCTCGCCTGCTGCGACTCAAATCTGTGCTTGTCTAACTTCTGAGGGGAGGCCATTGCAGCACGTATGGCGTTTTGCGTCAGCTCATGAAATAGGACACGGTGAAACCTGCGCCCTTTTTTCTTGAGGACCTCTGCCGTGTGCCATGCTATGGCCTCACCTTCCCGGTCCGGGTCTGGTGCCAGGTAGATATCGTTCAGGTTGCCGGCTGCCTTTTTCAGGGCGCGAATGACCTTCTCTTTGCCCTGGACGGTTGTGTATTGGGGCCTGAATCCGTGTTCTATGGAAACGCCGAGCTCCTTCACCGGCAGATCCTTGATGTGGCCTACGGTTGCGGCTACATCAAAATCATGGCCAAGATACTTCTTCAGGGTTCTGATCTTAGTGGGCGACTCAACAACAACAAGGGATTTGCTCAAAGGGGTATCCTTTCTACGGTTCGGATTAGTTCCTTAGTAAAATTCGTGTTTTTTCTGGCAGAAAATATGTTGCACTGTTCAACAAAAAGTGAGCTAAAGTGCCTAAAGTGAACTAAAGTGCCTAAAGTTGAGGAATGCGCTTTCAGCGCAACGTGTTTTTAAGAATGACCACGCCGAACCTGCCCGCCATTGCCATGTGTGCTGCATTGTAGCTACCCGGCAAGCCAAGCGTCGGCAGGCGGGGGCGTGCACATTAACTTTAGCTCACTTTAGGCACTTTAGTTCACTTTAGGCACTTCTTTTTGGTTCCGGCTTGTCCGGGTCAGGGTTCGCACTTTGCAAAAAGCTTACCAGGGCTTTGCGTCACCAGGCCCTTCAGCTCCAACTGTAAAAGGAGGCTTGAGACCTGTGCTGCTGAAAGTGACAGGTGTCGAACCAACTTGTCAATATGCACCGGATAAGGACTCAGTTCATCTATGATTTTTTTCTCTTCCGGTGTCAGTGATATGGTCGGCTTTTCCATGGTATCCATAGACGGCAATGGCTGGGCGATGTTTAACTCCTGAACGATATCATCCACATGCTCCACGAGCTTTGCACCCTGCTTGATCAACCCATGGGTGCCCATACTCTTAAAGGAGGTAATACTGCCTGGCACGGCAA
>DAOVEU010000006.1:0-14525 GCA_030668805.1 Desulfobacterales bacterium | reverse complement strand
TTTCATCGCGTATCATCCCTCGGTCCGGCCCCACACGAGAACTCTCAGTTCCGATATGCAAGAAAGCGGAACTTGCCGTTCCTGTTGTTGAATCTCCATTCATGTCAATAGATTAGGTCGCCTTCAATCACTCCTTCACCCGCCAGAACAAATGTCCTTGCACAAATCTAGGAACTGACAGTTCCGATTGCTATCCATCAATAATTACAAAAATCATAGAATATCAACAGGTTAATCAAACTGGCATGACCATTGCTCATAACTTAAAGGCAAATGGGTAGGTGACACTGACCCTAACCATCAAAATCAAAACAAGGAGGTGATAGTATGGAAATGTCTAGCTTGGTACCGTGGAGTCGGCGTGGCGAACTGACCAGTTTCAGGCAAGAAATGGACAGGTTCTTCGACCGGTTCTTTGAGGGGTGGCCTTTGAGGCCTTCCGGTGAGGAAGGCGAGTGGGCGCCGGCCGTGAATGTGTCCGAAACCGCCAAAGAAGTTATCGTAAAGGCAGAGCTCCCAGGGATGGACCCTAAGGACATTGATGTTTCTGTGCACAGCGATGTTCTTACCCTGCGCGGGGAGCGCAAGAAAGAGCATGAGGAGAAAGGCGAGAACTTGTACCGAATCGAGAGGAGCTACGGTGCTTTCTCCAGGTCGATCCGGCTTCCTGGGGAAGTGGATGTCGCTAAGGTGAAGGCCACCTACAAAGATGGCGTGTTGAAGATCAATCTGCCCAAGACCAAGGAAGCGGCTGTCAAGAAGATAGAGGTGAAGGCGGCCTAGATATCTGGTCCCGGGAAGGGCCGGGTTAAATGCTACGAGGGGGGCCTGGCTCCCCCCTTGTGGCTTCAACGCGGCGACACAAGAGAAATGAAGCAGGTCTGCCCAAGCGTTTAACTATGGGCAAGCACAATCCAAAGGGTTTGTGGATTGAACTTAGGGGCTTCGCCCCAATTGGAATAATGGAATCATGGAATGGTGGAATGATGGGTTTAGCGGAAGTTGGTCGATCTACAAAGAATGCAGACTCATCGATTATCATCAAAATCGGAAACAGATATTTTTCATACGAAGTCCTGGAACGATTGCTACTCCACTTGATCAATGTGGTGGAAATACAGCATGCAGGCTGAGAAGAGACCTCAACGGTTTGCAGTTAACAGGTAATTGATAAGAGAAAGGAGGCCCTCTTATGGCCGATTTTCATCAAGAAGGAATTATCACCACCCTACACGCCCTTTATGAGACTCTTGATCGTGGCGAATACTTAGTGAATCTGGAGCGCAACCTGGAGGAACATGCCCGTCACTCAAGAATCAGCCTCCTGCTCCCATCCCTCTTCTCTGAAATCCAGAACCCTCAAGTGCTGGATCGGATCCTGGATGAAATTCAGAAGGTTCGCTACCTCCACAATATAGTGGTGGCCTTGGGCGGTGCGCCCGAGGAGGCTCAGTTTCAGGAGGCCAAGGAATACTTCGGAAGGGTTCGTACGTCCGAGCGGGACGTGAAGGTAGTCTGGGTTGATGGGCCACGAATCCAGCAAATATTCCAGGAGATACAAAACCGGGAGATTCCAACGGGTGTAAAGGGGAAGGGGCAATCGGTGTGGATTACCCTGGGCTATCTCTTTGCACGTGACGACTGCGATGTGATAGGCCTGCACGACTGCGACATTGTTACCTATGACCGGGTCCTTCTAGGTCGGCTTCTTGAGCCCATTGCCAATCCCAATAATGACTTCGAATTTTGCAAGGGGTATTACATTCGCATCTCTCCCACGGAACGAGCCATGAAAGGAAGGGTGACGAGACTCTTTGTAACGCCCTTTGTGGACGCCATGAAGGGCCTCATGCGTGAGCGAGGACACTACGAACTGGAGCGCTTCTTTGGCTATCACCGGACTTTCAACTACCCTCTGGCAGGGGAATTTAGCATCACAGCCAAGCTGGCCCGCGAGATCAACATTGCCTATGATTGGGGCCTGGAAGTGGCCACTCTCTCGGAGGTCTATCACCGGGTAATCCCGCGAAAAATTGCCCAGATCGATCTTGTGCCCAACTACGAACATAAGCACCAGGATCTTTCACCAGACGATACCGACAAAGGACTCCACCGGATGGTCGTGGACATCGCCAAATTTTATTTAAATTACATGCGATCTCACGGCATTCCCCTCGACGATGCCTTTGTGGACATGATGCTGCACACCTATTACCAGAACGCCCTCAGTTTCATCAGGTGTTACAGCGAGGATGCCAATGTCAATGACCTGGTCTACGACCGTTATCAGGAAGAAGTTACGGCTCGATACTTTCGAGGCTTCCTCTGGACCGCCTGGGAGCAGAGTAAAGGGCCACGCGAAACCACCCTCATTCCATGCTGGAACCTGGTGTTTTACAGTCTTCCCAATATCTATACGCAACTGCTGGAAGCCGTAGAAGCCGACAATGAATGAAGCCGGGTGCGGCAAACCGTAGAGCTCGTCCAGGATTCCAAGGTATGGAACTAGATCGCGAAGCTTTAAAGCTGGCCCACCCCAGGAAAGGATAGCCATCAGTCTTAAGGAGGTAGAAGTCATGTCAGAAAACCAGATGAAAGATCATATTGTAGAGGAGTTGAAGAAGGCCAAAGAGGCCGGGCAGATCACCACAGAAAAGGTGCGTGATATTGTGAGTACGGCCGTATCCGCTGCCGTGGCCGAAACCAGAGGTCGTATTGAGGAGCTTCGCCCTGTTGTTAAGAATGCTGTAACCGCCGCTATGGAGGGATTAAAGGATGCTGGAGCGGATGTAAAAGAGAATGTGGAAGGAGCTGTAGAAGGCGCCATTGCCGGTGCTCGCAGCCGCGGGGATCAGGCAGTTGAGGCCGCCCGGGAGGAACTCCGCAAACTCGAAACACGACTCGAAGATGAGAAGACCAGATTGGCACAGGGTCTCAGAGAAGGCCTGGAAGGGGCAAAAGAGGCAGGGGTCACCTTGCCCGGAGAGGTTAAGAAACGGGTGGAATCTGCTGTAACCGACATAAAACTGAAGAGTACGGAACTGTTAGGTTTGACCAAACAAACTGTTAAAGAGGGTGTCAAACAGGCTATTGAGTCCGGCAAGGATGTAAAAAAAACTGTGGCTCACATTACCAGAGATGCTACCGAAAGAGCCCTGAAAGAGGGCCGGTTCAGGGCGGATAGGGTGAAGGAAATTGCCGAGAAAGTCATGTCCGGTGCAGTGGAGGCCGCCGAGGAAACGGGCAAGGAGGTCAAGAATGTTGCCCTTGGTGCTTTTGAAGGGGTTCAGAAGGGAATCGCATCAGCAGTAGAATCTGTTGGGGATAGGACAAAGGCATTTCTGCGTGAGGACCTGGCTCGGACCAAGGAAGATCTTGAGGCCATCGAGGACCTTTTCATAGAGACCACCCGCAAAGTGGCAAGACGCTCAGGAGAAGTGGCAAAGGACGTACTAAACGACCTTGCCGCTCAGAGGAAGAAAACGACCTCTGTTTTGAGAGAAAAGGCTCGCCATGCTGCGGAAGCAACTGCTGAAAAACTGAAGCAAGCCGGAAAGGATGCCGCTAAAGCGACTACCGAAGCTGCCGGCAAGGCGGCCCATGTTATGGCCGAAGAGGCCAAAGAACTTGGCAAAAGGTCTGTGGATGTGGCCAAAGGGGCAATTTCAGGGCTGTGGAAAGGGGCAAAAGAGGCCCTCAAAAAAAAGAAGGAGAAATAATCATGAAGAAGACGATTGTAATCACACTGTTGGTATTCGGGCTGGTTGTTGGTTCCTCGGCGTCAAGGGTTTTTGCTATGGGGCAGACAAACCAGTCAGAAAGTGGGGAAAGAGCTGAAAAGGACTGGAAACAGGCTCTGAGGACCCAGGTTTCCCTGGCAAAAGCCAAGGTCGCACTGCTCAAGGCCCGCTCTGCTCTCTGGATAGACAAGGAAAAGGAAGCCGCGCTACGCTCCCTTGAAGAAACCAATACCTATTTAAACGAGGCCTATCAGAGCGCCGACAAGACTACTCGGAGACGGATAGCCGATCTGAAAAACCAGGTCGAAACCACAAAGAACGCTATACGGGAAAAAGGCCAAGAGGCCGCTTCGGAATTATCGGCTCTTGCGGACAGGAGCGAGGCGGCGTTAAGTACTGCCATTGCAGAAACCCAGGCAAAAGCAGCCGCCTTAAAGAAGGAGACCTCCGCCCGCATGGCTCTGGCTCAGGCAAAAGCTGCCGAACTTAAGGCCAAGATCGCCTTGGAGATAGATAAGGCTCCGGAAAAGGCGAAGGAGGCTCTGACTGATGCCGAGGGGTATCTGGCAGATGCCAGGGCAAGTGCATCTGAATGGTCCGCTCAGGAAATTGCCAAACTGCAAAACGAAACGGCCGAGACCAAGAAGGCCCTTACTGATAATGTCAAGGCAGCCAAAGCAAAGCTTGATGCCCTGATCACACACACCGAGGAGCGGCTTCAGGCGTACGGTACTCGGATCAGAGAAGGCGAGGAAGTGGGCTTGCTCAGGAAAAAGTACGCGCAACTCGAGGCCCAGGCTGCCCTGCTGAAGGCCCGGCTCGCCGCTGAGAAAGAGGCGACCTACGATCAGGCGCAGGCTTACTTAGACGAAGCAAAAGCCTGGTACGGCCGGGCCAAAGGTCGGGCCGAGGAAGGAGTTGAGCGCCAAATAACGGCCATTGAAAAAAGTATTGATGACGCCAGCGTGGCCCTGAAGAAGAAGGCTAAAGAAGCTCGGCAGGATATAGCCGATCTGCTGAACCAGGCCGCTGGCATTGTACAGGGAGAAGAATAACTGCTGGCGTACTTGTAAATGTGAAGCAAATGTAAAGGCTGCGGCCTGCTCCATGCATGTACGGGAGCAGGCCGCAACATATGGTAGGCTGGAGACTTTATGCCAGGGCCAAAAGCCGGGCAACTCAAAGAAGAAACCTTGTTCTGCAGCACTCAGACAAAATAGGTCCCTTGAAACCCATAGTATTGTTAATGGTTCTGAGCATTGCTGTTGTTTTTGGGGCGAGGCCGGCTGAGGGGGCGGGAAGATTGGGGACATTCAGCTTGTATTTTGAAAATGATTTCTTTGCAGATACAGACCAAAACTACACAAACGGCGTGAAGTTATCCTGGATTTCACCCGATTTGACCCGTTATGCAGAGAGCGACAGCTTGCCTGACTGGAGCCTGCCCTGTATACGCCGGCTCCCTTTCATCAATGAACCGGGGTTGCAGCGCAATATCGCGCTTTCCGTTGGCCAAAACATGTATACGCCCGAGGATATCTCGCGCAAGGAGTTGATTAAAGATGACCGTCCGTATGCAGGATGGACCTATTTCGGGATTGCCTTTCATAGCAAAAACGACCGCCGTTTGGACTCTATGGAAATCCAACTGGGCATCGTAGGCCCTGAATCTTTCGCAGAAGAAACGCAAAAATTTGTGCACGAAACGAGAGACTTTCAGCGCCCCAATGGCTGGGACAATCAGATTAAAAACGAACCATGTCTCGCTGTGATCTACGAACGTAAATGGCGCCTCCTGCAGGCTGGAGCCGGCGGCGGGATGGGGTTCGACGCCATTACTCACCTGGGCGGGGCTCTGGGCAATGTGTACACCTATGCCAACGGGGGAGTGGAAACCCGCCTGGGCTGGAATATTCCCAGAGATTTCGGGACCTGCCTTATCCGCCCGGCAGGCGATGCTAACGCTCCGGTCGATGCGCAGGATCCCCGCCTCTCCGGAAATCATGGTCTCGGCCTGAACGTTTTTGCCTCAGTTGAGGGACGCGCGGTCCTTCGTGACATCTTTCTGGACGGGAATACTTTCACCGACAGCCACAGCGTTGACAAAAAACATTTCGTGGCCGATATTGCTGCCGGTGTCAGTTTGATCATTCATCGCTTCAAGATTTCGTACGCCCATGTTTTCCGGACAAAAGAGTTCAAGAAACAAAAAGACGACCACTCGTTCGGCTCCATTACCCTTTCCTTTTCCTGGTGACTTCAGATCACTGATTGTGAAGCAGATTTCCAATGAGGTTCGCAAGATTCTCAGGCTGGGCGGGCAGGGCAAAGTTAAGTTGGAGTTGGAGCATCGGCTGAGGCCAAAAACAGCGCTAAGCAGGAAGTAAAGGTGGGCGACAAGAATCTCTCGCGCCGGGAAAGAGAGAAACTCATGCATCGCGAGGAGATGCTTGCTGTGGCCCTTGATCTCTTTTCGGAGAAGGGCTACCACAATGTTTCGATGCATGAGATTGCCCGGAAGTCCGAGTTTGCCATTGGGACTCTCTATAAGTTCTTCAAGAATAAGGAGGATCTTTATAAGGCTTTAATAATGACCAGGGCAGAGGAATACCACCGAATCCTCAAGGAGGCTCTTGGCCAGAAAGACGATGTCCTCACGGCGTTGAGGAAATACATTGCCGCCAAGGCCCGGATCTTCGCGGAAAACGTGCCTACCTTGCGTCTTTATTTTGTTGAAACACGAGGGGCAAGTTTCACCACCAGGGCCGGGCTCGACCAAGATATCCGCAAGTTATATGACGAAGTCATTGAACTGCTCGCATCAGTGTTTGAAAAGGGCATGGCAAAAAAGGTCTTTCGGAAGTTGGATCCGTACTACATGGCCGTGGCGCTGGAAGGCCTCACGAATGCCTTTCTCTATTGCTGGCTGGAAGATCCCGCCCAGCACCCTTATGAGGCAAATGTTCCGGTGATCGCAGACATGTTTCTCAACGGGATTTTGATAAAATGAGAAATTTATGGCAATGGCTCAATATTACCTTGTTCCTGCTCCTGGGTATCGAGTTATTGGTGATGCCGGGATACGCTTTGACTCAGGCACAATGTCTAGCCCAGGGAAATTCGGGGGAGCTTCGGCCGACACTGAATGACTGCGTTCGCATTGCGCTGGAGCGAAACTACGACATTCATCTTGCCAACGAAACTCTGGCTCAGGCCGAGTCTGACATTACCAGGGCGTGGTCCGCCATGCTTCCCTTCCTTGGTGCAGAAGCATCCTACACAGGTCTTGACGAAGACCTGGCCTTTTCTCTTGGCTCCACATCTTTGACGTTTGTGGAGCGGGATACGTACAAGGGAGGCGTGGTGCTCCGCCAGCCTATCTACACGGGTGGGAGGTTAAACGCAGCCAGAAAAGCTGCCCAGTATGCTCGTGATGCACGCACACAAGATAAGCAAAGCGTGGAACAGGAGATCGTTTTCCAGGTTACTCGTGCCTATCGCACCGCACAGGTAGCAGGGGCATTTCACAGGGTTGCCGTTGAGGCTGTGCATCTCCTCCAAATACACGAACGTGACGTCGCCATCCTGGTACGCGAGGGAGCAAACCCGGAACTTGACCTGCTCCGTACGCGCACGGAACTTGCCAACGTACGCAAAGAGCTAAATGCTGCTGCCAACGCTCTTGATCTGGCGTTTTCGGCTCTTAAAAATATCCTGGTTATCGATTTGGAGGAAGCGCTATCCTTGACAGAGCATCTTGGTCGTCCGCCCAGGACAACAGACGACCTTCACACCCTCACACACCTGGCGGTATCGCAGCGTCCGGAGCTTTCATCGTTGAAATCGCAGGTTGCAGCCACCGAACAGGGACTGAAAGCGGCCAAGGGGGCGTACCATCCAAGGATTGCCCTTGAGGGGCGCTACGAATACATAGAGGGCGATTTTCGTGAACTTGACGGTGACTATCACTGGACAGTCGGAATTGGCGCTGAGATGCCTCTCTGGAACTGGGGCGAGACAAGAGCGGGTGTTAGAAAGGCGAGGTCCCAACTTGAACAGGCAACAATACAGCTTCAGAAAATGGAAGACCGTATCCGCCTTGAAGTTCGCGAGGCCTTCCTGAACCTGGGCAAAGCAGAAAAAAACATCGCGGCGGCCGAAACCGCCCTGGAAACATCCAGAGAGGCTTACCGCCTCGCAAGGGCCAGCTATCAGGCAGGTGAAGGGACCAACACAGACGTACTGGACGCACGCATGGCTTTGAGCCGGGCTGAAGCGAACCACGTTCAAGCCCTTTTCGAGTATAATGTGGCGCTGGCAGCCCTTGAGCGAGCCACGGGTACAGGTGAAAGCTCAAAGCTAAAAGGTGAAAGCTCAAAGCAAGAGAAGACTAAGAAGCAGGAGAGATGGAGTAGTGGAGTACTCCATTACTCCAATTGGGCCGAGGGCCCTGAGGGATGAAACCAGATGAAGCGAGTTGTGAGCTATATTTGCATTGTATTTCTGGTCGGGGCAGCGGCGTTCGTTGCCTTCCAAACGGTCAAGAAGAAGGGACAAGAACGCGCCACCACAAATCAGGACCAGAGGGCCGTACCTGTGGCTGTTGCGCCTGTTGTTTTACGCGAATTTAAAAATACGATCTGCGCTGTCGGAACCCTTAAGGCGCGTGAGACGAGCCCGCTCAGTCCGAAGGTGGCGGGAAATGTGGACGCTGTTTTGGTCGATATTGGGGACAGGGTTGAATCGGGCCAGGTAGTTGTCCGGCTTGACCGGACGAATTTTGAACTTGCTGTCAGAGAGGCAAAGGCGGCTCATGCGAGTGCGGAAGCAGCAATTGCACAGGCTGAGGCGCAATTCGAACATGCGGAAAAGGAATACCGGCGGGCATCCATTCTGTTGGCCGAAAAGGTCATACCGCAGAGCCGGTTTGACGCAGCAGAGGCGGCCTACAAGGCCGGCCGAGAGGCGTTAGTCGCAGCCAAGGACCAGCGCAACCAGGCCAAGGCGGCCCTTGACACGGATAGGCAGCATCTTGATGACGCAGATATCCGTTCCCCAATTAAAGGGGTTGTTGTGGATAGAGATGTGGAAGTGGGGCAGTCCGTGGCCCCTGGTGAGGAGGTACTGCGAATAGTTGATCAGTCCATGGTACAAGCGCACTTTGAATTACCTGAGAAGGACTACGGGCGTGTCGCTATTGGAACCGTGGCGCTGATAACGGTGGATGCCTTTCCAGGGCAGGAGTTTCCGGGAAAAGTGACGGTCGTCAATCCAATGATAGATCGACAAACGCGCACGTTTCGTGTGAGAATCGAGGCGGCCAACCCAACCGGGAAACTGGTGGACGGGATGTTTGCCAGAGTGCGTTTTTCAATGGGAAAAAGGATGGCCTTAGCCGTTATGCGTGATGCCCTGCAACGCCTGCCCGGTAGCGGAACCTTTTACGTCTTTGTGGTGGATGAAAACAAGGCCGTCAAACGGACAGTCACAACCGGCATCATTGGGGATGAATACGCAGAGATACTGGACGGCCTGAACAAAGGTGAGAAGGTTGTAACCAGCGGTGCCGGGCGGTTGCGCTCCGGTACAAAGGTGTTTCTAAAATAACCCTAACCCGGACAAGCCAGAACCAAAAAATAATCACGAAAGCACGAAAACTTGAAAGCGCGAAACAAGACAAAAAGAGAAACCGTATTTTTTTCGTGTTTTCGTACCTTCGTGTTTTCGTGATAGTTTCAAATTTGAAACAGCAAAAGAAGACAGACCGGAAAAGTAAGAGATGAAACTCCCTGAAATAGCTGTCCGCAGGCCTGTCACAACCATCATGATTTTCGCCGCCCTTGCCTTGATGGGGAGTGTTGCGTTTTTCAAACTCAACCTCGATTTGCTGCCGGATATCGAGCCCCCGGCTGTAAGCGTGATTACAACCTATCCAGGTGCGTCGGCCGCCGACGTGGAATCAGAGGTGACCAAGTACCTGGAAGATGAACTTTCTACCACGCCCAACCTCGACCGTCTGGAATCCAAATCAAAAGACAACATATCCATTGTGAATTGCATCTTCGACTGGGGTACAGACCTGGACGTGGCTGTCAACGATATCCGGGAGAAGATCGATCTTGCAAAGCCGGACCTTGCGGATGGCGCTGAAGAACCCTTTATTTTTAAGTTCAGCAGTTCCATGGTGCCGGTGCTCGTGATGACAGTGACGGCAAAGGAGAGCAGCCCTGATCTCTACAGGATCGTGGACAAGCAGATTGCCGATCCCCTGAAACGCATCCCCGGTGTGGGAGCTATTGTCTATGTTGGTGGTCAGGAAAGGCAGATCAATGTACATTTTGATCGTGAAGCTATAGATGCCTACCACCTCTCGGTTCAGCAGATACGCAGGGTGCTCAAAACCGAAAATCTGAATCTCCCCGCAGGGACGGTGAAGGTGGGAAGCAGGGAATTTCAGATTAGAGTGGCGGGCCGATTCAAGAACGTCTGGGAGATCGCCAATATCGTGATCGGAAAGAATAACGATGCCTTTGTGCGCTTGCGGGATGTGGCCAACGTCAGCGATGCCTACGAGGAGCCCCAGGAGTGGGCTTGGTCCAGGGGCACTCCCGCCGTGGCTATGATCATACAGAAACAGTCCGGCGCGAACACGGTTAACGTGGTCAATGCTATAAAGGATCGGCTGGCAACGTTGCAAACCGAGGTGCCTGCTGACATCGAGGCCCATACCATTCTGGACACATCTTACCACATATATAAAATGATCTACACGCTGGCCGCATCCGCCCTCGTGGGCGGTGTTTTGGTTGTTATCGTCTGCTTTCTTTTTCTCCGCCGCGTCCGAACCAGCCTCCTCATTACGCTGACTATACCTTGTTCCATCATAGCTGCCTTTATGGGGCTCTTTTCAATGGGGTACACGATCAACGTTGTTTCTCTCATGAGTCTTGCCATTGCAACAGGGATGGTGGTGGATAACGCTATTGTAGTATTGGAAAACGTGGTCAGGCATGTGGATAAGGGCGAGAGCCCCAGGGGCGCTTCTATTTCCGGGCCATCGGAAGTGGGTATGGCATTGGTTGCATCATCCTTAACCACTGTGGCTGTTTTCGGCCCGCTTTTTTTTGTTAAGGGGCTTGCCGGTATCATCTTTGGGCAGTTGGCTTTCGTCACGCTGATCACGATTCTTACATCTCTCTTTGTGTCACTGACTCTAACGCCTATGGCCTGTTCCCGATTACTTCGTCCCAGGAGCGAAAGAAGGACAAACCGGGTATTTATCTGGAGTGAACGGTTGCTGGGCAAAGTTGAGGAGGCCTACGCCTACGTTCTCCGGTGGGCACTGCACCACCGCAAGATCGTGCTTTCTTTGATCGCTTCGGTATTCTTTGGCAGTTTGGCTCTTATTCCCATGGTAGGCACGGAATTGTTCCCCGAAGTCGACTCGGGAGAAGTAGAAGTCGTTCTTGAGATGCCTGAGGGCACCCGGGATGAAGTGACAGCAAGGACAACGGAAGAGATGCTTAAAGCCGTTGACGCCATTCCCGAGATGCAGGCTTCATATGCGCTGGCGGGACAAACCAAAAAAGGCTTTTTATCTGCTCTTGGTTTTGATGAAGGGACAAACATCGGTCGTATCGGTGGGCGTCTTGTTGATAAAGAAGAACGGAATCGTTCAGCCAAAGAAATCGGTGTGGAACTCCGCCATAAAGTCATGGAATTGCCAGGCGTTGAAAAGTTCTCCGCAAGCGCTGTCAGCGCAATTCAAAAGGCCTTTTTGGGGGGTGGCCGACCGATCAGCATCGATGTGCTCGGTCACGATCTTGAAAGCACCAACAAAGTCGCTCAAGAAATTCGGCACATGGCGGAGAGGACCCCGGGAGCCGTTGATATTTCTATCAGCAGAAAAGACCCAAGACCGGAGGTGCGTGTGCGTCTTGACAGGGACAGAGCAGCATCGTTAGGGTTGAGCGTGGCCCTTGTCGCCGACGCACTGAGGACAAACTACTACGGATTTGATGATACAAAATTTCGGGAGGCAGGAGACGATTTCGACATTGAACTTCGTTTGAAGGCAGACCAACGCAGGAGTCTCCTACAGATCGGTGAAACCCCGCTGATGACCCTGACTGGCCAGATCGTCAAGCTGCGCAACGTAGCCACTATCGAAGAGACGTTCGGGCCTGTGGAGATTGACCGGAAAAACCGTGTCCGTGTCACCCGGATCCAGGCAGGAGTACAGGGAAGAGTCCTGGGGGATGTGGTACGCGACATTCGGGCGGAAATGGACTCACTCGATTTGCCTCCCGGCGTTTCCATCGAATGGGGTGGGGAGGTTGAGGAACAGCGGAAGGCCTTCCGTGACCTCACCCTTCTTTTGATCCTTGGTGTGATGTTGGTTTATATGGTTATGGCCAGCCAATTCGAGGATTTTCTGGACCCGTTCATCATCATGTTTTCGGGTCCCTTCGCCTTTGTCGGTGTGATCTGGGCCTTCGTCTTCACTGCGACTTCGCTCAACCTTATGAGCTTTATCGGTGTGGTCATGCTCATGGGAATCGTTGTAAATAACGCCATCGTGCTCCTGGACTATACCAAGCAACTACGAAAACGCGGCATGGAACTCATGGAAGCGATTGTCACCGCAGGAAGGACCCGCTTGCGCCCAGTGCTCATGACAAGCTTGACCACCATATTCGGCATGGTTCCCCTGGCACTTTCCAGAGGAGAAGGTTCCGAGATCTGGAATGCTTTGGGGATTACAGTAATCGGAGGCCTGCTGGTTAGCGGGCTTGTGACCTTGATCCTGGTGCCGCTTCTTTACTCTGCTGTTCACGGTCGCAACCAGTGATGTCCGACTAAGCATAAATAATGGCGAGGTAAACATGAAGAGAGACTGGGATGTTTTGTTACCCATGACACAAAAGTGGCCCAAAAGTTATCTCGTTGTGTAAGGCTCGCCGACGGTAGTTTGTGTCGAGACTAAGAAGGTGAGGAGGGTTTGATTGAAATATGGGGCTTCGCCTGCACTGGAGTATTGGACTAATGGAGTAGAGTAATTGGTCATATCCGGTTGGTTATCAGGTTTGGCTGTTTGCTCCGGCTGCGGCGGACTTAACCGGCCAACCCATTGAAAAAAAGCGGGGCGAGGGCTGAAGCTCATTAACGATCTTTCTCACGAAGAATTGGCCAATCTGATTGGGTCTGTCCGGGTGGTCGTAAACAGGCATATACAGAGTTTAAAGGAGGAAGGCATCCTTAGAGCCCGCAGGGGCCATATGGCGGTAGCAGATTTGCATTCCTTGTTGAACAAAATAGAAAAGCGCCTGGGATTCAAGTGATCGTTGAGGCGTAACGACTCATAACGCACCGGTAATACCGTCGTGGCGGCATATTTGGAAGCAGAGACAGAAATATCTGTATTGTGTAACCCAGGTAGCAGAAGTTCGAGAGAGTTTTTGTAAGGTAAGTCATGTCTGACAATAGAGAATGGACGAAAGTGGTGTTCATCGCTCTCATGATTGGCGGCATCCTCTCCCTGCATTACTTCACCTTGCCTTACATGAGATACCAGCATGCGCTTTACCGGATGCTTTTTTCCGTGCCCCTGGTTTTGGGAGGCCTGTGGTTTGGGCTGAAGGGGGCCATATACGTCTGTGCAAGCGTTTCCATACTCTATCTTCCATATACGATCAAACAGTGGCAAGGATTTTCGCTCGAACATTTTCATGAACTATTGGAGGCACTGTTATACATTATCATTGCTCTCATCCTTGGGTCTCTCGTTGAAAAGGAAAGAAAGAAACACAGGGCCCTTCTTCAAGCCGAGGGGCTTGCTGCTATTGGACGGGCCATCTCGGAAGTAGCTCACGATATGAAAACACCCCTTATGGCTATTGGTGGTTTCGCGAACCAGGTCTCCAGAAAGCTGCCGCAAGACGATCCTAATCAGAAAAAACTGGACGTCGTGATTCAAGAAACGGCTCGTCTCGAATCCATGGTAAAGGCGATGCTGGACTTTGGTAGACCTCTGGAGATTCAGCCCGCGAAAATAAGCCTGAATGAACTGGTGCTGGAAAGTATAGAAGTGGCACAACCAGTGGCAAGGAAGACGGGGGTGGAGTTGAAAGCTGATCTGGAACAATCTTTGCCCTCCCCTTTGTTGGATGGTCCTCGAATCAAGCAGGTCCTTTTGAACCTCATGACCAACGCGGTTCATGCCTCTCCAGCCGGAGAGCGTGTACTGGTCAGGACGCGCCTGGAAAGGAACGTAGTGGTCCTGGAGGTGGTTGACCGCGGCTGCGGGATAACAGAAGAACATCGTGAAAGCGTCTTTCATCCTTTCTTTTCAACGAAAAAGGGAGGAACTGGTCTGGGCCTGGGTATTGTAAAAAAGATCGCGGAGGCCCATAGAGGAGAAGTCTCTTTCCGTCCGAACCCGGGAAAGGGGGTGACTTTCAGTGTACGGTTCCCTTTTTGAGAAGTCAGGCATTTGAGGGTCATCCCGATGTCATCAAGCCCAATATCCATGAATTGAGCAGATTGAAAGGCATGGAATTATCTGACTGGTGTCCATCCAGAAACGGGCAAATTTCTCAGCATTAAAATATGTTGTGTAGTTCTATGTTTTGGGGAGGCACGAAATGAAAGATGAACAAAAATCAAAAAAGCAACTCATAAATGAATTGGTGGAACTGCGCCAACGACTTGTTGAACTGGAAACATCAGAAGTGGAGTGCAAGCGGGCAGGGGAGGCGTTACAGGAGAGCGAAGAAAGATACCGGA
>DAOVEU010000099.1:0-6740 GCA_030668805.1 Desulfobacterales bacterium | reverse complement strand
CTGGATTACGATGAAAGCCAGGCTTATTACCGTTTCATAAATGGACCACTCGAGACAGATCGCTATAAGATTAATTATGATGGGTTGTACTCTTCTGACCAGCAAAGCAATGGCCAGACGCTCCGCGTCAAATATGAAGGGGATGCATTCAGCCTTCTTTCGGTAACCGGCAGGCGTGACTACGAGACCAACTTTAAATCAGATTGTGATCTCGGCCCTCTTGACTGGGGTAACAATTTTTACGCTTACGAAAATGACGTGTTGAGTCAGGAGGTGCGCGTAACTTCTCCAGAAAACAGCGGACCCCTTGAGTGGCTGGTCGGTTTTTATGCTTTTAATGAACAAACCGATGTAGACCTGGAAATTCAGATGAGGGGGACAAGAAAGATAACCAACATGGACGTGGATGGTTACGCCTTTTTTGGCCAGGCCACCTACACCCTTTTTAACCGGCTTCATCTTACAGGCGGCATACGTTATGACGATTTAGAACAGGAAGGCAAGCAAAGAAGCACCTCCTCTGGAGTCCACCCGTTCTTCCCGCCCGGCGACAGCACATATGAAAAGGACCTCGATGATGATGAAGTCCTCCCCAAATTTGCCGTAGCCTTTGACTTTACTGATAACGCCATGGCTTATGCGTCTGCGTCCAGAGGATACCTGAACGGCAGTTATAATTATGGCGCTGGGGACAGCGTGGAGAATCTGGCCTATGACCCAGAATACACCTGGAATTACGAGGTGGGGATCAAGACCTCATGGCTTGATAACAGGCTAATGGCCAACCTGGCAGTCTTTTACATCGATATGGAAGACAAGCAGGCTATAGAAACTATTCCCGGCGGGCCTATAGGTATGCGGACAATAAGAAACGCCGCTGAAGCGCACTCTCAGGGGCTTGAACTGGAACTCCAGGCCCGACCGGCCCGGGGTTTGGACCTGTTTGCCGGCCTGGGTATTGTTCAATCCGAGTTTGATGACTGGACCGCTTCGGAAATGGATATGATGACCGGTCAGTTTGTAACTTACGATTATGAAGACAAAGACCTGCCGCATGTGCCCGAATACACGTATAATCTCGGTGTCCAGTACCGGCACGAAAGCGGCATTTTGGGGCGGGTGGATCTGCTCGGGACAGGGGAGCAATACTGCGATTCCAAGAATACCGATACCCTGAAAATAGATGACTACCATCTGGTCAACCTGCGTCTGGGATACGAAGCAGAGCGCTTTGACGTGATTCTATGGGCCAGGAACGTCTTTGACGAAGAGTACTACGGGATAATGTATGATTACGGCGGGCCGATTCTGGCCATAGACGGCGATCCCCGGATGTTTGGTGTAACATTGACTTGCCGATTTTAGGAAGACCATCCCTAATAATTCAAGACCCTGTGAACTCCTTAAGGGGAGCCACAATATCTTCCACTGTCCAGTCCAGAAGTGCAATGAACAATGATATTCGGCATAACCGCATTTGCACTCGTGATCTGTTGAATCTTGTAAGCCCAAGAGAAAAATGGGTTTTAGAAAGGAGATTAAATGAAGAGGATGCCGGAATTAGATGTTGATTGCAACGAGCTGTACAGGAGCCTCTACGCGCCGGTTCGGTCGAAATTGCTGCTGGCCGCGATTGAGCTGAAGATTTTTGACGGATTGTCCAGGCATAGTTCGGCAGAGGCTGTGGCCCGGGCCATCGGCGCGCATCTGCGGAACACTGAAATCTTCCTGGACGGCCTGGTGGCGTGCGACTTTTTGGAAAAAAGGAATAGTCTGTACCGGAACACCTCTGCCTCCCAGGCTTTTCTGGTGGAAGGTGGCCCCACTTACCTGGGTACGGTTCTTACAGACTCGTCAAAAATGTTGCTTGCCGGTCTTGATGATCTTCCAGGGCTAATCAGGGAGGGGCCTCCCACGCCATCAAAGGATGCGGATATCAGCTCTGAAGATGTATGGGTCCATTTTGCAAAGTCTATGGCCAATTATGAACGAGTAGCTGCCCAACAGGTAGTGAAGGTTATTTCCGGCCTGCAGGAGTTTCCCTCCCTTGGCAGAATGCTCGATCTAGGCGGCGGACCGGGTATCTACGGCATCGCCATTGTGTCTGGGCATCCAAATATGAAGGGCGTTATCTTCGACCGGCCGGCAGTGGTTAAGGTGGCCGAATCTTTTATAAAGGAATATGAACTCGAAGACCGGATGGATGTCATGGGAGGTGACTATTTCCACGATTCCATTGGCGGGGGATACGATCTGACCTGGGCGTGCGCAACACTCAATTTTTACAAGGACGATCTGGATTCGCTGATGCAAAAGATTCACTCCGCCCTCAATCCGGGCGGTGTGTTTGTCAGCTTCCAGGATGGATTGACGAGAGAGCGGACTAAACCCAGTGAAATGGTGCTAGGTATGCTCTCCTCTGCACTGATGGGCCAGGATCTAGGCTTCGACCAGGGCTTTATTGCCGATTCCATGCTTCGCGTCGGTTTCAAGTCAGTCTGTTCACGCACGCTGAACACACCGGGAGGTCCTATGGACCTCGATATCGGAAGAAAGGCAAAGTAGAAATGGGAAGGAGGTTTTATGAGAAAGGTGTTACCTGGCCTTTTTGCTTTCATGACACTGGCGCTTATTCTGAATCCACAGGCTTTTGCCCACACCCTGTTCATGACGGTTGACGACAATGAGGATGGAACTGTTACTGTTCAGGGAATGTTTTCAACTGGCGCTACAGGCGCAGGGATTGAAGTGCGTCTTGAAAATAAAAAAAACAAGGTGCTCTGGAAAGGCGAAACAGATGCCGACGGTGAATGCACATTCAAAAAACCGGGCGTGCCGTACACCATTATCATGGATTTTGGACCGGGACCGGGACATCAGGCGAGGGAGGAAGAACCGTAAGAGACAGATGTCAGAGGTCAGAAGTCAGAGGGTCAGTTGAGTTTTGTCTGATATCTGACGTCTGGAAAATGTGGTCAATTATCAATTGCTAACTGCTAATCGCTAACTGCTAACTGTCAAGGGAGGTTGTTATGAAAAGAACGAGTCTAAGTGTTATTGTTGTTTTGGCATCAATCATTTTTTCAACCCAGGCCATGGCGCACACGTTATGGATCAATCTCTATGAATCCTTTGCCCACCCGCCGGGACACGCCATGGTTTCCCTGGGGTGGGGGCATACTGTTCCAATGGATGATTTTTTGGCCTCTAAAGCCGGCTCGCTTCAGTTGGCCACCTACGATCTGGTCGATCCTGACCTCAATAGGACAGCCCTGCCTCTGCCAGTATTGAAAATGGAAGATGTGATCAAGACCGGTTCAGGTATGACAGCCCAATGTGGTGACCTGGGCATCTGGAAGCTCAGCCTGACCGATAAGGCAAAGCCGGGCACTTATCAGGTCGTAGTAATCTCCAAGGAGACTTTCTTTACTAAGTATCTGGACAAGAAGGGCAAAATGAAGATGGCCGTAAAACCTTTAAATCAGGTTAATGACGCGTCAAGGATGTTGGCTGCGGTCAAGTATAAATCCTTTGCAAAGGCATTTACTGCGGTAAAAAAGTGGACCGATCCCAAACCCCTCGGCCACGACCTGGAACTCATGCCTATGACCGATCTGAGTAATGTGCACGTGGGCGATATGGCATATTTTGACGTCAGCTTCATGAGCAAGCCATTTTCCTGTACAAACGACAAGATTGAATACATGACCGCAACCAGCAACACATTCGGCGGCCCGGACAATTTTTCGCTTTATTCGTATCTGATAAACGGCAAAGCGCAGTTCCGCATGCCCGCTGCCGGACAGTGGGTGGTGAACGTCTATGTCAGGCGAGAGGTAACACCTGATAACGAGCTGAAACATCTGGCCAGCAAATGCACTACGGTATGGTACGCCGGCACCATCAGCTTTAACGTGAAGCCGTAGTTCGATCTGCTAAAATTTTGGTAACAATTCCCCGGAAACAAAATATTTGACAGGATGAAAAAAAATACCATGCCTGCCCGCCATCGCTCTCGCTCAGGCGAGGCGGGCGGGTAAATCCTCTTCATCCTGTCAAAAAAACATCTGAACTATTACTGGGAAGCTATGAATCCAGGAATCACCTCTAAGTATTTCAGTGGCACCAACACTTTTTTTGCCCGTTTGGCAGAAGGTATTCTGCGCTGGCGCTGGCCCCTGATGGTAGCGATTCTGCTTTTGACCGCTTTTTTCTTTTATGAGATGCGCGGTCTAAAGATGGACACCTCCACTGAATCACTTTTCCTGGAGGGGGATCAAACCAGGATTACCTACAACAAGTTCAAAGAAATCTTCGGGAGCGATGACTTTGTTTACATTTTATTTGAAACAGAGGATTTCTTCCAATGTGAGACAATCAGGCTAATCAAGCAGTTAGCAAAGGATCTCGAAGAACATGTCCCATACATAGAAGACATGAAGTTTCTGGGAAATGTCGAGTATGTAGAGGGTGTTGAAGGCGGCATTGAAATCCGCGACCTCATCGAGGAAATCCCTGAGACCCAGAAACAGGTGGAAATTGTCCGAAAGAGGGCAATGGCTGAACCTCTTTACCTGGACAATCTTATCTCTCGTGATGGCAAGACCGTAGCCATTTTGCTGGAGTGTGAGCGTTTTCCAGAGGAGCAGATTGATCCGCGGAAGGATATTGCCCCTGCGGTGTACAAAATATTGGGTAAACCTGAGTATGCAGATCTCACATCCTACGTGGTGGGCAGCCCCGTTCTCGATTATGAGTACGGAAAGCTGGCCACCAGAGAGACTCCCTTATTGGGCCTGGTTTGCATCGCGGTAGAGTTCTTATTGCTGTTGTGGGTAGTCCGTGGCTTTCGAGGGGCTATAGTACCGCTCATCGTGGTGGTCATGAGCGTATTTTGGACATTGGGCGTGGTCGGTGTCATAGGCTGGACTTTGAGCATGTTTGTCACCCTCTTGCCTGTACTCCTGATCTGCGTGGGTATCGGCGATTCCATGCATGTAATCGCCGAGTTTCACGACCAGCAGAACCATGGCCTTACCCGCAGGGACGCAATCATCAGGACCTTGATGCTGGTAGGTACCCCCTGCTTGTTAACCAGTCTAACCACGACCGCGGGTTTTTTATCTTTCCTGGCTGCCGAGGTCAAGTCAATGCGGGAAATGGGGATCTATACGGCCACCGGGGTTATTATGGCCTTTGTGTTGTCAATGATACTGGTTCCCATCCTTTTTTCCTTTGGCAGGGAAAGGGGAAAGGCAAAAGCGGGCAAAGAATCCCTCGGCCGCCTTGACCTGTTTGATAAAATTCTTGGCGGGATATTTAGCCTGAATATAAGATATCCCAGGGTTATCCTTGGAATATTCATCCTGCTGGCCATTTTATCGCTGATTGGCTATTCATTGGTTGAAGTAGAAAATAATACCATAAAATTCATGAATAAAGGCATGAAGACCCGTCAGGCTTATGATTATGTGGATTCACACATGGGCGGTTCCATGTCTGTCGAGATCATGCTGGATACAGGCAGAAAGGACGGGGTCAAAGACCCGAAATTTTTGCAGCAACTTGAGGCCCTGCAGGAACATGTCAATACCCGCCCTCTAACCATGAAGACCATAAGCATGGTCGATCTTCTGAAAAAGATGCGGCGGGCCATGCATGAGAATCGGCCCGAGTTTTATGCGCTGCCTGAGACACGAGATCAGGCCGCTGAATACCTGTTTCTTTATGAAACATCAGGAGGCGAGGAACTGGATAAGCAGGTGAGCTTTAACTACGACATGGCACGGCTGAATGTGCGCACCAGAAGCCTGAGCACCAAGGATATCAAAACCTTTACTGCCGACATCGAGCAATTTGTAAAGGAAAAAATCGATCCCTCAATCAAGGTGGAGTACACTGGAGGGATATCCATGATCAATGCCCTTTCCTGCATTGTAAAAGAAGGGCAAAAGAGGAGTTTTACAGTGGCCTTTATTGCTATCACCATAATGATGATCATGGTTTTGCGCTCAATCAAGTTGGGTCTTATCAGTATGGTCCCAAACCTTTTCCCTGTCCTGATCGCCCTGGGGCTGATGGGCTTTGCCGGTATTTACATAAGTGTTGGCTTAATGGCCCTCAGTGCTGTCATCATTGGCGTCGTGGTGGATGATACCATCCATTTCTTTATTCGGTACCGCCGGGAATTCAACCGCACAGGGACATACGAGCTTGCACTCAAGGCCACACTCCTTACAGTGGGCCGGCCTATCACCTTTACCACGATGACGCTGGTAGCGGGATTTTCTGTGTTCACACTCTCTAACTTGAACAACACCGTCCAATTCGGTCTGGTTGCGAGTTTTGCCTTCCTCTGGGCGCTTCTGGCCGACTTCTTCCTGGCTCCGGCCATGATGCTGCTGTTTAAGCCCTTGGGGGCTGAGAAACAGTTGAGTGGTTGACAGGTTGAGAGGAAAGAAAAAATCAAAGGTGGAGAAGATGAGCAAGCTTGTAATCGGAATATGGATTTTCGCCCTTTTGCCTTGTTTGGGTTGGGCAGGCGAACTCACCGGCAGGGATGTTGCCCTGAAAATGGATGCGGTGGATCCAAGCAATAATTCTAAGAGGACAGCGATCATGGTGATCAACCGCAAGGGGCAGAAGCTGGTAAGAAAGATGGAAAGCTGTAACAAGAAATACGGGCTGGATGAGCGGGGACTGATCAAGTTTGTAGAACCGCCGGATGTCCGGGGAATTAT
>DAOVEU010000185.1:0-5050 GCA_030668805.1 Desulfobacterales bacterium | reverse complement strand
CCTTCTAAACTCTTCAATGGCTCCATCAATGTCTCCGTATTGATAGAGCTTGTCAGCGCTGATGTTCAGGCTGACCGCATCAAATGGTGTAACAGTGTTTGGTCCAAAAAAAACAGCATGGTCCAGGGCCTTTTGGGCATTATCCAGAATAGTCATTTTTTCGAAGGGCCAGAAAGGGTGTACAGCCACCCCAACGGAAACGGTCTCTTCACCGACAAGGGCAAGGCGCCGCTGGATCTCTTTTGCCAATTGAACGGAGGCTTCCTCGTCCGTATCCGCGCAGAAACATGCAAACCGCTCCTGATCGAGTCGTCCCCACTCAATAGAGCGCGTCTTGCTCAGACCATCTATAATCCGTGCCAGCCTGACAACCACGCCCGAAGTAATATCTTCCCCAAGCTGTTTTAACGTCCTATTAAAATCGTCAATACGGATAACAAGTACGGCAAATCGGTCACCCTTTGTTGCAGACGAATCAAAAAGACCCT
Source organism: Desulfobacterales bacterium (assembly GCA_030668805.1). Lineage (GTDB taxonomy): Bacteria > Desulfobacterota > Desulfobacteria > Desulfobacterales. The sequence continues at coordinate 4,562 of DAOVEU010000185.1, read as the reverse complement.
GGAATTCCTCACCCACCGGCATCTGCGGAAATGCTTGTTTCAGGGCGTTTGCTCCGACCAAGGGCTCTTCCATCTGTACCTCCGGTAAGCGTCCCCCCCCACCCCAACTCTTCCCCGCGAGGGGGGGGAGCTATAGGTACAGAGACTTACAGTTCCTCCTCCCCTTGCGGGAGGGAGTTAGGGGGAGGGGGTGTGAACGGTTACGATTTTTTTTTAATGTTGACGCAATGATAGCAATCTCTTCATCCTGAACAGTACGCATGTCCATCATGAAGACGTCGTTTTCAATACGCCCGACAATGGGTGGAGTTGCCTCCCACATCATGCGATCAATACGATTTGCCGAGAGCCCCTTTATCCTGACGGCCACGCACTTGGTCGGGAGCTCTTGCAGGGGAAGGGCACCCCCACCTACACGGGATGAGGCGTCTATAATGATGGCTTCCAGCCGGCTATCTCCCAGTTTCCTCAATCGATTCAGGAGCCGTTTTGCCCTGTTGGCAATGATCTTGAGAGGCATGGTGAGCATACGGAGTGTGGGAATGGCCGAGATGGCCCTGGATTCATCTCGATACAGGTGCAGCGTGGCCTCAAGGGCTGCCAGGGTCATCTTATCGATTCTGAGGGCCCGATTAATGGGGTTTTTTTTGATCCGCTCGACCGCGTCTTTTCGACCCACGATGATTCCAGCCTGGGGTCCTCCCAGCATCTTGTCGCCACTGAATGTGACCACATCGGCGCCGGCTGCCACGGTCTCCTGAACCGTGGGTTCGTTCATGATACCGTATTTTGAAAAATCGACAAAGTTGCCGCTGCCCAGATCTTTCATGACAGGAAGATGGTACGTGGCCCCCAAGGCCACCAGATTCTTCAGAGAAACTTCAGCCGTAAACCCTACCATGCTGTAATTGCTGGTATGTACCTTGAGCAATAACGCTGTCTCGTCACGGATTGCCCCTTCATAGTCCGGCAGATGAGTCCTGTTGGTTGTGCCGATTTCCACCAGCCTGGCACCGCTTCGGGCCATAACGTCCGGTATGCGGAATGAGCCTCCGATTTCCACCAGCTCACCCCTTGAAACGATCACCTCTTTCCCCCTTGCCAGCGTTTCCAGAGACAAAAAGACCGCCCCGGCATTGTTATTTACGACCATGGCAGCTTCAGCACCACTTATCTCGCACAAGATCTCTTCAACGCAGCTATATCTGGATCCACGCGCCCCTTTTTCCAGATCGAATTCGAGGTTCGAATACCGGCTCGAAATCTCGGCCACATGCCTTGCTACGCTTTCGGGTAGCAAGGAACGACCCAGGTTGGTGTGAACAACCACGCCTGTTGCATTAACCACGCGCTTCAGATTGAATTCCATGCTCTTGTTCACTGCCTGTGCGGCAAGATGGATGAGTAGATTGTCGCCGAACACGGTCTCATCCGGGAGTTCATCGCCAGCGAGAATCCTCGTTCGAAGTCGGTCCAGGGTGGTGCGGATCGACCGTACCAACACGGCTCTGGGCACATCTTTCACCGGCTGTGTCCTGTCCCACAGCTCAAGAACATGGTCCACACCCGGAAGCTTGCGCAACAGGCTCTGCTGTTTTGGGTCCACGGATTTTTCCTCTTAAAGGTTTTTGTATCATTCTGTTTTTTCGGGTTTGTACCACGTTTTGGTCCAACTTGCCATGGCAAAAAAAGGGGGGATTGAATATGTGAGAGGTATGGAAAGGATTTCCGGGGTGATTAGTTAAGTCTCGAAATCTTCATCTTCCATTTGACCCCGGAATCAGGATCGGAGACCTCAGTTTCCCTGATAGAGACATAATTCATGTTTTCTTTCAATACACCTGAGGAATGAAGCCCTCTGATGGTCGTATGAGAAAAAATCGTGCCATAAACTTTTACACTGGGGCGCCTCTTTTCCTTGCGTGACCATTCAGACAGGGCTTCGATTTCATCCTGCAATTCCTTAATCTCTTGTTCGGAATTCTTGATCTCGTTTTGAAAGCCGTTAATTTTTTCCGTGGTTTCATCCTGATCACAGAAGAGTTTTTCCAGGGACTGTTCGGTCTCACCTATCCTTGAATCCAAACCCTTCATGAGCATTTCAGCCCGTGCCAGTTCTTTACTATTGTTTGCTTTTTTTAGTTCTCCCATCTTCTCCTTCAATGTCCGTTGTTCCACCATAGCGCGGTCCTGAACTTGAGCCAGTTCTCCTATTTCCTTGTCCAGCCTCTTGGATTCCTCCTGGAGTTCATCCACCCGTGTTTCATGCTTTTCCTGCTCTTCTTGTTTCAGTGTGATTTGTTCTTTAATCCTATCAATCTCGTTTCTGGTCCTTTCATCGAGCCCGACAACCAAAGTGCATGGATTTGATGTGGCAGAGCCGATCTCATTTGCTTCTATGCCTTTTTTCGCAGAAATCGATGAGGAAAGAATCTTGCCCTTTTTAATGAGGCACGCACCGCTTGAGTCAATGTTGGAATTAATAAGTTCGTTCTCCACTACAACATCACCTCTAGCATCAATATCCGCACCATTGACATGTTTGGCCCTTACGCTTCCGCCGGTCTTGATGCGTGCGCCAATAATTCCTTCCAGGACGACAATATCTCCATCAATGTCTATTTCTGCTTTGAGTATTTCCTTGGCCGAGAGCCTTCCGCCTTTTACACTGAAGCCGTCATGGACCGATCCGCGCACGTCAATATTACCGGCAAAGTCGATGTGCCCCGTGTCAAGCCCCACATCACCGGATATTTTGAGTTCAGACCACACAGACAGCTTACCATAGGCCGAAATCTCAGGCCGTCCATCAAGGTTCGCAAGAACCTTGAGTCCATCTTCGGATGTTTCAGCACCTTTCCCGCATCGAAGTTTGATATCTTTGGGTTTTGGCGCAGGAATGGGGTTGCCAAATACATCTATCCCCGGCGTTCCGTCCATGCCGGGAATCTTTTCAGCGATGACATCTCCTTTTCTTACCTGTGGAATTTCTCCCCGCTCTTTGAAGTCGATGATCCCGCCTTTCTTGACCGTGCCGATTTTTGACGGATCCGTGTCAAAGTGATGTTTGACTTTGGCGTCCCGGGCCGGTTCGGGTGCTTTGCCTTCTGCAATCTTCCACGGTTTTTTTTGGATGGGTCTATTTTTCAGATATTCCGTTATTACTGTGTCTTCGGCAATGCCGTACTTGATCCCTTTTATTGCAAGCAGTTCTTTGATATCACCCAAAGAGATTTCAACAGGCACTTGTCCCCTTGGACAGATATGGGCCTCGAGTTTGTGCTGTGAAACCGTCAAACTAAACGCGCTATCAGAGACTTTTTGCTCTTCAATGCGTTTACCTGCCTCCTGTCTTCCGTCTCTTTCACGGGTGGGTTCCTGAACCGCCTCTTTCATGACGGCACTTTTCTGAAGCGATTTTTTTTGATCACCCACAGGTTTGAAGGAAATTTTAAATCTTAGGCCGCATTTTTTACAGGAAACAATCTTTCCCTCATGCGCTTCGGGATCTTGATGCCTGTAATGGCACGAAGGGCATGTGCATATTTTTTTCTTTTCTGCGCTCATGTTAGGTCCTTACATAGTAATTGGTAGGCGTTCACAGGTTCAGAGGTTCAGAGGTTCAGAGGTTCAGAGGTTCAGGGTTCACCAAGGTGGTGCATTGATGTCAGATGTCAGATGTCAGATGTCAGATGTCAGAAGTCTGATTTCTGATCTCTGATCTCTGACATCTGATCTCTGACCTCTGACCCCTGACCTCTGGAGCTAACTCCCAAGGACAACGAAAGAAAGGTAACCCTGAACCCTGAACCTGGAACCGATCACTTTAGATTGGGTGTAAATCAAGATTGTTGGTTATTGAGTTCAATCGCCAGGTGTCAGTGTTCAGGTTTGCGGCTTACGCCTTGAGAACAGTACAGCTCTTTGAGTTTCTCAATCCTGACACCTGAAACCCGAAACCTGACACCTTTTCCCCAAAACTAAATACGCAGCAGACGGACAGGGATTTTCTCATTGCCAACAGCCGTGATTTACACTCCTTTAGATTGAAGTTTCAACCGCCACCTTCAGGAGTTGACCCTCAAAATCGAACATAACCTCCTGAGCGCCCGGAGCCGGGCGGAATTCCGAACATGGCTGCACTCGCTCTGCCACTGGAACGTCAAGGGCAAGACTGGCATCAAGGGCTAAGCTGGTTACAAGATTTCCGGCAGTCACGTTGGCACTCTCTTTAAATACATCGATGAGATCGGCCTCTGTAATCGGTTGGTCTGCCCCCAGGAGATTCTTTGCCATATCCGCCACTAGTTGTTCAGAGGCATAGAGTATAAACGCCGGCGAACCATTCTTCACGACAACCCTGGCCTTGAAACACGATTCAGGAAAAGGAGGCACCGGGTCATCTTCTCCAATCACCTCCAGAAACATAAAATACATGTTCTCGAACACATCAAGAACAACCTCCTTTATGGCCCTTTGAATGTCTTCTCTTTTCATCTTTCTCCTCATTTAATCAGTGGTCAGTGGTCAGTGACCACTGGGTGTAAATCAAGATTGTTGGT
>DAOVEU010000306.1:0-3463 GCA_030668805.1 Desulfobacterales bacterium | reverse complement strand
ACATGCACAGCAGGCTTCAGAAAACCATAGACGACATGTTACGGCAGGTCAACCCCATGCTGGTGCTGTCCGAGCAGACCTGGCGTCCTCAGATGGACATGTATGAAACGCCCGAAGAGATCATTATTGTCGGAGAGATTTCTGGCGTGGATAAGGAAGACCTGGAAGTGGAACTTGACCAAAAGGCTGTGAAAATAACGGGTTTGAGGCGGGAGACTGCCCGTGTTCCAGGTATGAAATACCATCTGGCCGAGATCGCCTATGGTGAGTTTGAAAGGATTTTGCTCCTGCCGGTGCCAATAAATCCTGAGGAAGTCAAGGCCTCCTATACCAACGGTCTTCTGAAAGTCACCATGCCAAAGCCGCTCTCCAGGGAGGCCCGTCAGATTCCTATTCAGGGTGAATAGAAGGCAATCTGCGTTCAGCGGAATGTAATAGTTGCAGAGATTACAAGACGTACAATTTGGAGATATAGTTATGGTAGCAGAACACGATAATCATGCTTCGCCAACAGGAGATGAAACCGCCAAGGTTTCAGAGGTATTGCCGATCCTGCCGGTCACGGATCTGATACTCTTTCCCAGAATGGTCCTTCCTCTTGTGGTCCATGGAGAGGAATCACAGAAATTGGTCGATGAGGCCATGGGCAAAGACCGCCGCATCGGGATCCTCGTTTCCAAGAAGAAAGACATGAAGGCTTCCCCCAAACCGGAGGACCTTTATAGCGTGGGCACCGTAGCCCTAATCCTGAAGATGTCCAAACCTGTTGAGAAAGGGACCCAGCTCCTTGTTCAAGGGATCGACCGGTTTCGAATTGAGGAGTACGTTTCAGACAAGCCGTATCTTCGCGCCCGGATTAAATCCATCCCTGAGCAAACGATCAAGGACATAGAAGTAGATGCCATGACGAGCAATCTGACGAGCCTCTTCCAAAGGGTCTTGAAGCTCTCTCCTTACCTTCCAAGGGAGTTAGATGTTTTGGCCAGATCGCTCGATGAAGGCGGGATGCTTGCAGACCTCATTGCATCGAGCCTGAACATAAGCAATGAGGAAAAGCAAACGATCCTTGACACTCAAGATGTGAAGGAACGTCTGAAAGAGGTTACCCGCTTGATCAACAGAGAGCTTCAAGTCCTTGAGTTGGGACAGAAGATCCAGTCTCAGGTCAAGCAGGACATGGATAAAGCCCAGCGGGATTTCTACTTGCGGCAACAGCTTAAGGCTATCAAGGAGGAGCTGGGTGAAAAGGACGAACAGAAGTTGGAAGTCGAGGAGTACCGGGCCAAGATTGCGGAGAAGAACCTTCCCGAGGAGGCCAAGAAAGAGGCTGAGAGGGAACTGCAACGCCTGGAGCGCATGCATCCGTCTTCAGCGGAATACACCGTCGCCTCCACCTACCTGGACTGGCTGACCGTTCTTCCCTGGAATGAAAGCACTGAAGACGTTTTGGATATCAAGGCTGCCCGGAAGGTCTTGGATGAAGACCATTACAATCTGGAGAAAGTCAAAAAGCGCATCATAGAATATCTGGCTGTCCGCAAACTCAAACCCGATTCTAAAGGCCCAATCCTTTGCTTTGTAGGTCCCCCCGGCACGGGTAAGACATCACTGGGCCGTTCCATAGCCAGGGCCCTGGGGAGGAAGTTTATCCGCATATCGCTCGGCGGTGTGCGGGACGAAGCCGAAATACGGGGCCATCGTCGGACCTATGTGGGGGCCCTGCCGGGACGGATCATCCAGGGGATCAGGCGAGCTGAGAAGAACAACCCAGTTTTCATGCTGGATGAGATCGACAAGGTGGGAGCTGATTTTCGCGGTGATCCTTCTTCAGCGCTCCTTGAGGTCCTTGATCCCGAGCAAAACTTCTCCTTCTCCGATCATTACCTCGATGTCCCCTTTGACCTTTCCAAGGTGATGTTTATTACGACTGCGAACATCCTGGACACCATTCCCCCGGCCCTTCGAGACCGGATGGAGGTGTTGGACCTTCTTGGGTATACAGAAGAGGAAAAGGTGAAGATCGCTCAACGCTATCTCATTCCCCGTCAACTAGAAGCCCATGGCCTCACACCGGAGCAGCTTAGCATCACGGCAGGCACCATCAGGGGCATCATATCCGGCTACACGCGCGAGGCCGGTTTAAGGAACGTTGAACGAGAGATAGCCACCATATGTCGCGGTGTGGCCTGCACGGTAGCGGATGGGCGCAAAGGACCTACACGCGTCAAGGCAAGGGATCTCCATAAATTCTTGGGCCCTGTCCGGTTTCGTTCCGAGGTAAGCGAGCGCATATCCACCCCTGGTGTGGCAGCGGGCCTGGCCTGGACCCAGGCAGGCGGAGACCTCCTCTTTGTGGAAGCTACCAAGATGAGGGGGGAACATGCCTTGACCCTGACTGGCCAGCTCGGGGATGTCATGAAGGAGTCTGCCACTGCGGCCCTCAGCTTCATCCGTTCCCACGCCAAAGAGTTTCACCTCCCCGAAAACTTTTACGAAAGCGAGGAGATTCATATCCATGTGCCGGCTGGAGCGATACCGAAGGATGGTCCGTCTGCCGGTGTCACCATGCTGACCGCTCTGGTTTCCCTTCTGACTGATAGGACTGTGGCCAGCGACATGGCCATGACCGGAGAGATTACTTTGAGGGGTCTGGTCCTTCCAGTGGGCGGAATCAAGGAGAAGGTCCTTGCCGCTCACCGGGCCGGGATCAAGAGGATCATCCTGCCCAAGTGGAACGAGAAGGACCTTGAAGATGTCCCCAAGAAGGTCCGTAGAGCCATTAAGTTTCATTTTGTGGAGACCATGGACGAGGTATTGAAGGTTGCCCTGCCCAAGAATTAGCCGAGGCGTCTGTATGAGTAGGTGGGGCGTCTGAGGTCCTGGTTTCGGCTTTAAGCCTTCCCGGCCCGTTTTGGTATGCTATTTGCTGGTGTTAACAAACAGGAGGTCACAGATGCCCAGTTGGCGATCTACCTCCTTCCTCCTTTTCTGCAGGGCGGACATGTTGTGGAACATGTTCCGCCCTTTTTCTTGCCCACGGCCGGCTGATAGGTTGTCAGGTCTTTGACACCTACAGGGGGCTCCTTGACACTTTGTTTCAATTTTAAGCCCATAGTCCATGTGAGGCGTTGACCCTGCATGTTTGACTTGACTGTTTGTTGGGGGATAGCTATATATCAATGTGAAGGTGCCTGGCGGCTCTTGAATAGTAACTTCTCAAAAACTTGGGGTATTCGTTGCTCTCCGTTGTTCCGGCAACACGGTTGCCTCTCTCCAAATTGAGGTTATATGGATCCGGCAACACGGTTGCCTCTCTCCAAATTGAGGTTATATGGATCGAGGCAACCGTGTTGCCGGAAAGGGTTTGGGTGACAAAACGCAACATCTACCCGAATTTATTGAGAAGTTACCTTGAATAGCTCTAAGGGGCTGATATGATAGGTATTTGACAATCGCTCTGTTT
>DAOVEU010000141.1:0-5753 GCA_030668805.1 Desulfobacterales bacterium | reverse complement strand
TGGATATCCAGCAAAAACAAACCCTTTGGCAAAAAAACCAGGCTTTTTGAATTCAAAGGCCCGGTATGCTTCCCCATAGAATTCCCGGAAAATATCTTCGTAACCCCTGAAGCCAAATACCTTGGCCAGTTTCTCGAGAATGTCGTTAATGTCTGAATCACGGAAAATATCCTCCTCAGAATAACTCCTTCTGAATTGGCTATAGGCCGAAGATCCAAACTGGTGTCTTAAGGCATCGTATTGCCGTCTTTTGGCCGGATTTGAAAGAACAGCATAAGCTTCGTTAACGGCTTTCATTTTTTCGGAAGCTTCGGGATTTGCCTTGTTTCGATCGGGATGATATTTGAAGGCAAGTCTTCGATAAGCCTCTTTGATCTGCTCCGCGCTGGCATGCGGTTCTACACCCAGAATTCGGTAATAATCTTTTTGATGCATTTTATTTTCCATCCCTTAACACAGGGTTGCGAGTGATCTTAGGAAAGACCCATGGGTCCTCGGGGTCCAATGTGCCTTCTATGATCTCCCCTATGGCGGTGGCGCAGTCAGTTTCCTGCTCTTTGCCACCAGGGCAGGCAATCGAGACAGTCCTCCCCTCGACGTCGATGCTGTCTATTGTGCATCCCAACCGAGAAGTAACGATTGAGACAATTTGAAGGAAATTTAAGTCTTGTTTCAACATGCTTTTTTTTCTTCCTTTCTTCTGTTTGTAAGTGTTTGTGCCCCATACGTCTTCCGGAAACAAGTGGTTTCCGTTAAGCCGCATGTTCAGGCACATAAACCCGGAAATCACCCCCCAGCAGCCCAGCCACGTAATTGCAGCCAAAGGTGCGATGGGCAAGAACGGCTGTTTTGGGGAATCGCAGATAAGACGACGGAGCGAAAGACGAGGTGTTAGCGTGAGGTAAACTGGCTCAAGTAGTTGTTATTGTTGCCTGTTGCTGATGTCGCTGTGTGTTTCAAGTGTTGGCCCACATGTCTGATGCAATTTATATACCATTCTACAAGACTGATATGATACTGTCAAGCGAAATGTTGAGATCCTGATGCAACGACTGTACGTACAATCGACATAACCGCGTTCTTGACGATCAGCGTCTCGACCTACGAGACACTTCCTTCTTCAACAGCTTTGAAGCTTCCTCACCTAGGGCCGCAAAGCGCTCCTCGATGCATTCGGTGATAATCTGCAGCATAGACTTTCCTTCGAGCGCTGAAAGGATTTTCAATTTTGCGTGGGCCTCATCACTGAGCCTTGCTGTCATCTTTTTCATACCATATCCCTCCTTGCCGTAATATCGGCAAGACGGCAAAGATCCTTTACAGCAAAAATCTATTTGACCTATTTCATGAATTCTTATGTGAATTTATTGCATTTTCGTGTGGCGGGCGGTTCGCTTTGACAGCTTGCCGTCTTTATGATATTTGAGGTTTAACCTTTACGTATTGTAAAAAAAATGACACAGTCAGGCGCTCTATCCTTTTCAAAGCCTACCCTTCTATTCACTTAATATCAATTATATGAATAACCTGCTGCAATTTTATCGACAGCATCGTATCTTGGTACACCCTTTGCCACTTAATTAGTAAAGCCCTTTTCGTAGCACCGAGAAACCTTGGACATTTTCAACGACGAATTGTGGTGTTTTTGAAAAACCGTAAGCACAAAAGTTTCGTAAAAGTTTCATCAGTCTCTTGTGGACCAGTTTTATGAATTTAGCACTCAAGACCGCTGATACGGCTATACCTTATGATCCGCGCAAAATTTTGATAGTCGACGATGAACCTCGCATGTGTGACAGCCTGAAGGCTTTGTTAAGCAGTGAGGGCTATGAAATACACACATATAATAGTGGCAAAGAGGCTATAAAGCACCTAGGAAAGAATCGTGTCGACTTGGTTCTTCTGGATATAGTTATGCCGGAAATAGATGGGCACCGGGTCATGGATTACATAAATAGTCAGGACACAGAGACCTTAGTCATTTTCATAACGGGGTACGCTTCCGTAGAATCAGCCATAGAGGCTCTTAGGGGTAGGGCCTACGATTACCTGAGAAAGCCCTTTGAATATGAGGAATTGTTAAAGGCAGTCAAAAATGCTCTTGATCAAAAAGCGTTAAGAAGTGAACGGAAGCGAGTCGAGGAGGCACTTCGCAAAGCTCGGGATGAACTGGAACTTAGGGTGAAGGAGGACACTGCGGAACTGACAAGGACTAATGAACTACTTCACCAGGAGATCATAGACCGCAAGCGGGCGGGGGATCAGATTCGCAGGCTGACCCACCAACTTATGATGGCGCAAGAAAGTGAGCGGCAAAGGATTTCTCGTGAGTTGCACGACGTGTTGGGGCAAGAGCTTTCTGCCTTGAAAATCGGCCTTGACACCTTTTTTGATAATCAGCCAGAAGCTCCTCCTGAGACGAGACAAAGGCTGTCAGAATTTTCCAAAATACTTAAAGGGGCCATAACGACTGTGCGGGATCTATCTCATACATTACGTTCCACCGGGCTGGATAAGCGCGGGCTGGTATCGACGGTCCGCCTGTATTGCGAAGAGTTCTCCCGCAGAAAGAGACTAAAGGTTGACTTTTTTGCCACCGGCATGGATGAGTCAAGACTCGATTTTAATACGAAGATTAACCTGTACCGCATGATTCAAGAAGGCCTCAACAACGTCAAAAAACATGCTGATGCCACCAGTGTGACCATCCGTTTGGTCGGGTCCTTTCCTAACATCGTCCTTCGCATAGAAGATGACGGCAAAGGTTTTGATGCAAAGGAGCGCTTGGCAATAGTAACAAAGGAAAAACGTATGGGACTTCGGAGCATGGAAGAAAGGGTGGCGCTGCTTGGCGGAAAAATGAGTATCGAATCCCGCGCCATGCAGGGCACAAAAATTTTTATAGAGATCCCTATCAAGGGCAAAAAGAGTGGCCAATAAGAAAACCGTTCTGATTATTGACGACCATCCCCTGCTGGCCGAAGGGTTTTCCTCCAAAGAGATCGCTGAAAAGCTTTTCATCAGCCCCAAGACCGTTGAGAACCACCGGGCCAACATTATGAACAAACTTGACCTTCACAGCACCATGGAACTGGTCCGATATGCGGTCAGGCTCGGCCTGATCGATGTGGACCTCTGGAAGGGTTAGACCTGCCTACAGAAATCCTCCTCATTGGTTATTTTTCCCACCTGTCCCCAGGACAGATTCCCATCTACTGGGCGTTTCCCTCGTAAAAATGAGTGCCTTCCTCTATGGACAAATCATGTAAAAATAAATAGGTGGCAAGGTAATGAGAAAATAGCACATAGTAAAGGAGGCACAATCATGGCATCGAATTTCAGAATCCTTGTTCACCGAAACAGCGATAACGTGCACCTGAAACTGCTGGGTGACTTCGACGGCATCTCTGCCGACGAATTGCTCAACGCTCTGAAGAGAAATGATACTCACGCCCGCAAGATTTTTGTACACACCAGCGGCCTAAGGAAGATTTATCCCTCTGGTCGGGAACTGCTTCAGAAAAACCTTTACTCCACGAATGGCCAATCAGCCAGCCTCGTATTCACAGACAAGTACGGCACCAAAATAGGCCGGAAGGGAATCGATTTTTTTATTCCATTAACCACCTTACAGACAGGCGGTGCGTATGAAAAAGCTCAAAAAGCTGATCAACAGGCTAACGATTGCCAGGGTGCCTGATCAGAAAGACATTCACCAGCCAAAGCATGTGAAATTGGATTCTCTCGTGAATCCTCGGCCTGAAGGAATCTCTCTTGTTTCCGGAGATAGATCCATCGCAGGGGATAGGTGTCTTCAAAAAAGCAGAAAAACCAGGTGATAGTTTCACCGTTGGCGGCGTGTCCGCCTAAGAAGGACTGGAACACTTGGGATAAATTCCCGTCTATGGGTGTCTGCCCCAGCAAAATGAGCCCTTCCCCCTATGGACAAATCATACAAAAACCGTCATATAATGCAGAAACGCTCCAGAAAATAGCAAGGGATGAGAAAACGTACAGGCAAGCAAAAGCCCATGCTCGGGAGGAACGAAATGTACAACGTCTTAATCGTCGATGACGAAGAGAGCATTCGTGACGTGCTTCAACAAATCTTGTCTCGGTCTGGTTATCATGCCGAGATCGCGGCCGGAGGTCACGAAGGCATCCGAATGTTTGATACTACGCCTCTTGATTTAGTCATAACAGACATCAAGATGCCTGGTATTGACGGGTATGGGGTGGCTCGACACATTCGCAACTCTCACAGACCCTCCACACCAATTATAGGCATTTCGGGCACGCCATGGCTTTTGGAGGGCGATGAATTTGACTGGGTCATCCCAAAACCCTTTGGGCTCCAGGCCCTTTTGGACGCTGTGGAGAACCTGATAGGTCACACAGTGACTTCTCGGCAAGATTCCCCCGACAGCGCGAACCAACCTACTCAAAAGGTGTAACAGGCTTCGGACTTGCCTCTGAGAAATAGGGGACAAAAACATGCTAAAGCCTCAACAGGCAACAAAATCGTTGGATTTCAAAAATAGTTTTTTGGATATGACAGAGCTGATCAGAAGCATACAGCGTGCTGAGGGAAACCCTGGTTGCTTCGGCACAGCACAGGGGTATTGTGACCAGCTTGACTGTGCCTGGCGTACCTACTGTCTGGAAAACCACAGCATTTCCCGTATGAAGGGGAACAAGACTCATGAAGAGGGATAAAGGGTGAAGCAAGCTTCGGGGAATTTAACCCAATAACTCACGAAAATCTGTGCCTGCCCTATGAAATGCATTTTCTTTTTCTATTTCATCGGGGTAATCTGCGTAATCTGTGGATTAAAAACCAGCAATCGAGAACGAGGAAAAAGGAGGTAAGCCTTGGACAAAATAGTGATTCTCACCAGCCAACCAAAACCTGATTATGGTTTGCTTCAATTAGTCAATACAGCGTTTCCTGACTGCGAGATCCAAATTGTTTTCAGGGAGATTGAAACCTTTGAGCAGTGTCAGGCCAACTGCTTTTCAGGACCGTTTAAGACTGACACAACACGGAGGGCATGATGGCGAAGATTCTTATTGTCGATGACCAGGCGTGCGTTCGGGAACTCCTTTCCGAAGAACTGATCTCTGAGGGGTACCGGGTCGCAACGGCAGGCGATGTCGAATCAGTCAGGGGACATTTGAGGTTTTCAAAACCGGACTTGGTGCTTCTCGACCTGTACCTGGACGGGCCAGATGGAATTGGAGTGTTGCATGATATCAAGGGACAAAACCCTAATCTGCCGGTCATTATCTTTACCGCCTACGATAGCTATGTAGACGACCCGCGGCTGTCTCAGGCCGATGGCTACGTGATCAAGAGTATTGACCTCGACGAACTAAAAGGAAAGATAGCCGATGTCCTCAGGCGGAAACCGTCGCTTCAAGAGGAGGTCGAGGCAAAGACACATTTCCCCCAATTTAGCGCAGCGCATGGCTTTTGATGAAATTTGAAGAAATTGAAGACCGAGGAGAGCCATGACAAAAATCCTTGTTGTAGACGATGAGAACGTGCTCTGCGAGCTTTATGCTGAAGAGCTCAGCAGCGAAGACTACGAAGTCATCTCCACCAGTGACTGCGAAGGACTCATGGAGATGATTGAGCAACACAGGCCGGATCTCATCGTGCTAGACATTAGAATGGGCGAATATGACGGACTTGACCTCCTCCAGGATATCCGGAATACGTACTATAATATGCCGGTGATTCTGTGCTCGGC
>DAOVEU010000413.1:0-2562 GCA_030668805.1 Desulfobacterales bacterium | reverse complement strand
AAAAAGGTTACGTGGCTACGATCGTAAGAGAGTTTGGCAAATTTGCACTTGATGGAAGCCTCTTCAAGAGTAAAAAGCCTATTTACTGGTGCAGCACGTGCAAGACCGCTCTGGCAGAAGCAGAAGTGGAATACCAGGTGCGCACGTCGCCATCCATCTACGTGAAGTTTCCCTTGCTTTCGGACATAAGCGGCGATTTTCCTCCCCTGAAGGGGAAGAAGCTTTACCTGGTCATTTGGACCACAACCCCCTGGACGATTCCAGCCAACCTGGCTGTTGCCTTGCATCCTGCCTTTGAATATGTGGCAGTGGAGATTGGGCACGATGAGGTTTTCATCATGGCTCGAGCTCTTGTGGAAAGCACCATGGAGGCTTTAGAAATCAAGGATTACGAGATATTGGCACAAGTCGATCCTACGAGGCTTGAACACAAGCTTTACCGTCATCCCCTTTACGGACGTCAGTCTCTAATTATCCTGGCCCGGCACGTGACCCTGGATGCAGGAACCGGTTGTGTGCATACTGCCCCGGGTCACGGACGTGAAGATTATGAAGTAGGCCTGGATTACAACCTGGACATCTACTCCCCTGTAGACGATGATGGCCGCTTTGTAGACGATGTGGAATTCTTTGCGGGGATGTTTGTCTTTGATGCCAACAGTGCGGTTATGGCCAAACTTGCAGAACTTGGAACGCTCATTAGCAAAGGGAGCATAGAGCATACCTATCCCCATTGCTGGCGGTGCAAGGAGCCGGTGATTTTTCGGGCCACCGAACAGTGGTTTATCTCCATGGAAAAGGTGGGGCTGAGACAAAAGGCCCTGACGTGTATTGACCAGGTCACCTGGATTCCGGCCTGGGGTCGTGACCGCATCTATGGGATGATTGACAACCGCCCGGACTGGTGTATCTCGCGGCAGCGGTCATGGGGCGTGCCTATAGTGGCCTTCTACTGTAAAGGATGCGGTAAATATCTCATCACCCGGGAAATCATTGATCATGTGGCCGGCCTTTTTGAACTCCACGGTGCTGATATTTGGTTTGAAGCGGACAATTCCGTTCTGCTGCCTGAAGGAACAACGTGCCCTGAGTGTAAGGGGAAGACATTCGAGAAGGAAGAGGATATCTTGGACGTATGGTTCGATTCCGGCGTGAGCCACACGGCCGTGCTTGAAAGCAGGGATTATCTCGGATGGCCTGCTGACATGTACTTAGAAGGGAGTGATCAGCACCGGGGATGGTTCCACAGCGCTCTTCTCACCGCAGCGGGCACCCGTGGCAAGGCCCCTTACGAAAGCGTGCTGACCCATGGTTTCGTAGTGGATGGCAAGGGCGAAAAGATGTCCAAATCCAAGGGGAATGTGATTGCGCCAAGTGAAATCATCAACCGATACGGTGGTGAGATCCTGCGACTGTGGGTTGCAGCTTCGGATTATCAGGACGATATACGAATCTCGGAAAAGATCCTCAAACAACTCACGGAGGCCTACCGCCGAATTCGGAATACAAGCCGCTTCATACTTGGAAATCTGGGTGATTTTGATCCTGAAGTAGACGCCATACCTTACGGAAACATGCAGGAAATCGATCGTTTTGCCCTTTACCGTCTTCAGGGGTTGGTCAGGCGAGCCAGAACCGCCTATAAGGCTTTTGAATTTCACGCGGTTTATCACGACTTGTACAATTATTGTACCCTGGACCTGGGCGCGTTTTACCTGGACGTTCTCAAGGACAGGCTCTATACCTCGCCTGCAAGGTCAACTGTTAGACGTTCAGCTCAGACTGCGCTTAACACTATACTCGATAACCTGGTGCGCCTTATGGCTCCCATTCTGGTCTTTACGGCTGAGGAGATATGGGCTCACACGGACGGCAGTGATGTTAGGCCAGCCAGTGTGCACCTGACTCAATTGCCGGAAGTAAACGAGGACTTTTTGGATAACAAATTGGCCGAAAGGTGGGAATCTATCCTTCTGCTCAGGGGGGAGGTTAGCAAGGCCCTTGAAGAGGCCAGGGGCCAGAAAATCATTGGCCACGCTCTGGATGCAGCAGTGACTCTATCCATACCAGAGGAACTCAGCGCAGTGGTGAAGCCGAATGCCGACGAACTGCGCACAGTCTTCATTGTTTCCAGGGTAAATATTTCGACCAAAGAAGGACTTCCCGCCCGCCTCGCAAGCCCGCCCGCCTCGCCTGAGCGAGAGCGATGGCGGGCAGGCGAGAGCGTTGCGGGCAGGTCTGATGCGTACCAGAGCACCAGGATTCCAGGGCTTGCTATTCGCATCGATCCTGCACCTGGCGAAAAATGCGAGCGCTGCTGGATACATGATCCTTCAGTTGGTGTTGACGCGATACACAAGACGATTTGTGCCCGATGTGTGAAAGTGCTACGCAATATTGATGATTGATGATTGAATATTGGGCATCCTTCATTCCTCGGTTTACACTTTTCAAGAATGCGGGCGCCAAGAGATAAATTCTTTTGTTCGTACTTTTTGGTGTCAGGTGTCAGGTGTCAGGTGTCAGGTGTCAAGAGCGAGAAACGCAAGATCTGAAACCTGA
>DAOVEU010000326.1:0-3305 GCA_030668805.1 Desulfobacterales bacterium | reverse complement strand
CCCCTGCTATAATATTTGGAAATGGCAGATCGGATAAAATCTATATCATGGGATGCCAACTCTCGCGAGCGGTATCGAAAAACAATTGGTTCCATGTAGTCCTCCAAGAAATGTGAGAACTACATACAACAAAACGATACTTGACGCCAGCTTTTTTTAATTTTTTTAAAATTATTTTTCAAAGAGCTAAAGTGTTACAATCCGTTTAATTTCAATACGGTATTTCTCAAAATGATTGAGTCGGTCCATGACCATGTCCTGCCGATTATGAGCATTGATGTACTTATTCCTGTCCGTATCATCATCGGCCATGGCCTCAATCTCTCCTCCTTTTTCATCACAGGCGATCACGTGGATCAGCTCGGTACGTTCCGTCCAGAACCACCCGGACTTGGCCACTTCATCAGGCGGCGTGGCCCAGAGAAAGCCTTGATCCAGGTTATGTAATGTCACAAGGTGGATGCCTGAAGTGACGTTCCAGAAACGAACGGAATGGTCCCAGCTCCCCGTAACAAGCAGCTTGCCGTCCGGGCTGAAACGGACTGAGTAAACCCGACCTGTGTGCCCCTCAAGGACGCGGACGCACCGGCCCGTTGCCACATCCCAGAGCCGGGCTGTATTATCCCAGCTCCCCGTGGCAAGCAGCTTGCCGTTCGGGCTGAAACAGACCGATTCAACATTGCTTGTGTGCCCCCCAACTCCATGAATCGTGTGCTTTACAGCAACGTTGATCCCGATTTCTTGAAAGTCTGTTTTACATAGACTGGAAGTCTTTAGGAAAGCATGAATCAGGTCTTTGCTTTTCTTATCTTTTTTGAATCCTCCTTCATTCATAATTGGCTTTCCTTTCCTGGCCCTTCATGCCCATTTCTAACACAATCCAATCTGTTCTTTGCCAATATAGTCATAATATGCGAGCTGCATTTTTAGTTCCCGGTACGTCTTCAATCGACCGTTTCAATGACACCTTCTGTGAAAAACTTATCACCCAGTAATACAGTCACCTCATTGTCCTCATCTGTTTCAAGCATAGCCATGGCCAACGGCTGAATCAGATTACGCTCCAACAACCGTGCAATGCCCCGCGCGCCGCTTGCCTCTTTTTCCCATTTGCTAAAAAGGAAATCCAGGAGTTGGTCTTCATCGAAAACGAGCTTGAGCTTCTTACGTTCAAGTCTCTGTACGGCCTCCTTAAGTCTCAGACGCAAAATCTTACGGAGGTCTTTTTGGTTCAGGCTCCTGAAGGGCAAAATTTCGTCCATTCGCGACAGAAATTCCCTTGGAAAGGACTTGGACAACAGTGCTTGAAGGTCAGGCCGGGAAGAAGGGGTCAGACCAAAGCCTAATGGATGTTTCTTTAATTCACTGGATGTGACAGCGTTCGTGGTCATGATAATTACACAATTCTGCGCGGAAACGGGCGTCCCTTTACCGCTCGAGATTCGGCCATTGTCCAATAACCCCAGGAGCAGCTTGTGAATCTGCGGGGCAGCCTTCTCAATCTCGTCGAAGAGGATCACACCCGATGGATCTTTGTGCAGCCACTTGATCAGGGTTCCCTCCTGGTTACTGCCAGCATATCCCGGTGGTGCGCCTATCAGTTTGTTAATGGAACCAGAGTTTGAATATTCACCCATATCCAGATAGATCATTTTTTTTTCATCCCCGAAGAATGTGGCGGCAACTCCCTTTGCAAGTTCTGTTTTCCCCACCCCCGTGTCGCCTGCGAACAGGAATACCCCGATTGGCCGTTCTGAATCACCGATGTCTATCCTGCGGTGAACAAGGCTGGGGACTATAGCTTCAATGACGGCATCCTGTGCAATCACCCTTGCTTTTAAGGCCTTTCCCAGATTCCTTAAGGCCGCTTTGTCTTCTCCGGTGAGAATGCCTACCGAAAGGCCGGTCAACCTCGCGAGCGTATTCATGAGATTATACAACTCGAGTTTCGTATCTTTGGCTCTGCGAGCTGCCACAGCCGCTGTATCCAGGAGATCCAGTGTCTTATCCGGCTGATACCGGTTCGGCAGGTATCGGTTCGTTAGTTCAATCGCCCGCTCGATTATACGATCCGGTATCTGCACATGGTGATACTGGGCCAACACCTTTGCCTGGTGTTTTACAAGGGAATTTAGGATTTCGGACTTGGGCTCGTTCAGCCTGACTTCCTGAAACCTTCGGGCAAGGGCAGGATCCTGCGCAATATATCGTTGATATTCCTCATGAGTGGTTGCGCCGATTACGCGAAAAGAATCTTTTACGAGAAAGGGTTTGATCAAGTTCGATCCATCCATGACCACTCCCTCTGCCCGTCCTGATCCCACAATCAAGTGGAGCTCGTCCAGGAATAGAATTGCGCGCTTTATACTCGAAAGCGATGTCATGATCGCCTCAAAGCGTTCCTCAAAATCCCCCCGGTATTTTGTCCCTGCGACGAGTTTTCCTAAAGAGATTTCGTAGATACGGTATTCCGAAAGCGGGTGCGTTTGATCCATGGTGATTTCATTGGCCAGGAGTTCCACTAATGATGTTTTCCCCACGCCGGCATTCCCGGTAATGGCCGCATTTCCTTTGCGTTTACGCTGCAAAACATCAATTAGCTGACGCATCTCTTCCGGCCTTGGATATAAGTCTGAAAAAGCCCCTTCTGCCGCAAGTTCCGTAAGATCCCGGCCATAGCGCAACAGGGGAGCTTCAGACTCATCTAAAGCGATTCCGAATTGCCCAAGGCTGGTTTTCACCCTTTCTTGCGCATGAAGATTCTTCAATACGCTCTCACAATTCATCCCTGCATTAATAAGAGCCTGAGTTAAAGGATTCTGCGAACTGTTACAAAGGGTTCTAATGAGATGGAACCCCATCACGTCTTTGCCGGAAACATAACTGATCGTTTCAATTAATAGCTGCTTATCATGAGGATTGGGATTCTCAAGAAAAGGAGCCAGGGCATCGGCCATGCGGCCCGGATCAATACCGCTACCCTGAAGGATGGTTAGGAGTTCACCGTCCGGTTCTTCCTTAGCCCACGCGATAAGGAGATGAACAACAGAAAGTGGCCCCTCAGGAAATCTCTTCTGTGCAAGTTTTCGAATGTCATTGAGTGTATTCATTTACCTTCATCCTCCATGGAAAAATGCTTCTGAATAGACTGCTCCAAAGCCGGGATCTGCTCTTCCCACTCCTTCAAGCGATTCTTCATTTGTTCTTTGATTTTCTCAATATGCTTAGGTGAACTCATGCTCGCACGTTTTTCCTTTATATCTTTGTCGTCGATCATGGCGAAAATTTCAGCCCGAAGATCTTTG
>DAOVEU010000332.1:0-3269 GCA_030668805.1 Desulfobacterales bacterium | reverse complement strand
CATTCTGATGGTCATGATCGTACCACTGCCTCCCTTTCTGCTCGACTTTCTGTTGGCCCTGAATATCACATTTTCCATTATTGTTATTCTTATGGGCATGTACACAGTTACGCCTCTCGACTTTTCCATATTCCCATCCGTTCTTCTGGTCGCCACCCTGTTCAGACTCTCTTTGAATGTGGCTTCCACAAGATTGATACTGCTGCACGGCAACGAAGGTGCACTGGCCGCAGGGAAGGTCATTAAATCATTTGGTAGTTTTGTTGTGGGTGGCGATTACGTTGTGGGCTTAGTGGTCTTTGTAATTCTGGTCATCATCAACTTTGTCGTGATCACCAAGGGTTCCGGGCGTATTGCCGAAGTGGCTGCCCGCTTCACCCTTGACGCCATGCCTGGAAAACAGATGAGCATTGATGCCGACCTGAATGCCGGCCTCATAGATGAGAGTGGGGCACGGGAGCGTCGGGACATCATTGCAAAGGAGGCCGAGTTTTACGGGGCCATGGACGGCGCAAGTAAATTTGTTCGCGGAGATGCCATTGCCGGGATTATCATTACATTCATCAATATCATTGGTGGTTTTGTGATTGGGGTGCTTCAAAAAAAGATGCCCATTGCGGCTGCAGCGCAGAACTACACCCTCCTTACAGTGGGTGACGGATTGGTCACACAGATTCCGGCCCTTATCATCTCAACCGCTGCCGGTATCGTGGTGAGTCGAGCGGCTTCGGAGTCGAGTATGGGGGTTGAGTTCGGCAAACAGCTTTTGGCTTACCCCCGGGCTAGTTATATCGGCTCGGTGGTGATCTTTTTGTTCGGACTCATTCCGGGGCTTCCCCATATTCCTTTTATAGCACTTGGTATGATTGTTGGAGGGAGTGTCTATCTCATTGGCAGGAAAAGTCGGGGGCTGGCGGCAGCAGAGGCTGTCAAGGAGGCCGAAAAAGACAAATCGGAAAAGGGTGCCGGACCAGTGGAACATCTTCTTACGCTCGATCCCATGGAACTGGAGGTGGGTTACGCCATTATTCCGCTTGTGGACAGGGAACAAAACGGAGAAGTGCTTGATCGCATCAAATCCATCAGGCGACAGTTTGCCCTGGACAAGGGGATGATCATTCCTCCTATTCATATAAGGGATAATCTGAACCTGAAACCATCCGAATATCGAATTCTGATCAAGGGTGTGCCGGCAGACAATTACGAATTGATGCCTAATCATCGTATGGCCATGGATCCGGGTGATGTCGTCAAAAAGATTGATGGGATTCCGACCAGGGAACCTGCCTTCGACCTGCCTGCTATCTGGATTCCTGAAAACAAGCAGGAAGAGGCGAAGTTTGCGGGATACACGGTAGTGGATAATGCAGCGATCATAGCAACGCACCTGACCGAGATTATCCGGAGCCATGCCGACCAGTTGTTGGGTCGTCAGGAGGTTCAGAACCTCCTTGACAATCTTGCTAAAACCAATCCCAAAGCCGTTGAGGAGCTGACACCATCGCTGCTCTCTGTAGGCGGTGTTCAAAAGGTATTGCAAAATCTCTTGAGGGAAGACGTATCGATCAGGGATATGCTGACTATTGTCGAGACCCTGGCTGATTATGCCCCGGTTACCAAGGATCCGGACGTCTTGACAGAGTACGTAAGACAAAAGCTTGCAAGGGCTATTGTGGACCCTCTCATTGCAAAGGACGGCACGCTGCCTGTGATCACCCTGGAACAAGATGTTGAAGATGTGCTTCTGAATAGCATCAAACATACCGACCACGGATCATATCTGTCTGTGGAGCCCAATGTGGCCACCTCGATCGCGAACTCAGTGAGCAAGCAGATGGAAAAAGTTATGACTACGGGTTCTCAGCCGGTTCTGCTGTGCTCTTCTGCGCTCCGAAGACATTTTAGAAGGATGGTTGAACAATTCGCACCATCAACAACGGTGCTTTCGCACAATGAACTTCCGAACAAGATCCGGTTTAAGTCCTTAGGGAAGGTGAACATATAGGAATAAAGAAGTGAGCTAAAGTGCCTAAAATGCCTAAAATGAGCTAAAGTTGACTCCGGCCCGTAAGGGCCTACGCCCTGGGGGAGGACTTGAAGAAACTTTTTTGTAAGTATTGGTTTTTGTCCCTTAACTTTATGCACTTTAGGTCACTTTAGATCACTTTAGGCACTCCATAGTATAGAAATGAACAAACGTGTAATGCAGCCTATTCTATAGCTTATGCAGGTTAGAAAGTACAAAGCCAGAACCATTCATGATGCAGTCAATCTGGTCAAGCAAGAGCTTGGCCCAGAAGCGCTAATTTTGTCTACCCACAAAATGCGTGCGGGGAAGGGGGCTCCATCATATAAGGCTCAAGAGTTCTTTGAAATAACTGCCATGCCACCCCCTTCTTCTACAGGACGAGCCCTAATAGATGAAAGGGATCACGATTTTCTTGGCTCGCTTAAGTCAGAGCTGATGAGTATCAAGGAAATGATCTTCCTTCTAAGCCGCTCCGGGAGGCTTAAGGAAGGCTTTAGGCTGAATCCAGGAGCCATAGAGGTGTACGGCAGGCTAATTCGAAGCGGTATTGCCGAACCTTATGCGGAGCTATTTCTGGAAAAAGGGGGCGCATTCAAGGAGAATGGTGAGCTACCCTCCAAGGACCTCCATGAACGGGTCTTCAAAGAGGTTATGAAGGTAATCGAGGTAACCGATCCTTTTAGTCATGATAGTGGACAGGTTATTTCGGCCCTGATAGGGCCTACCGGAGTTGGTAAGACGACTACTATTGCCAAACTGGCAGCCAATTTGAGCCTGAAACAGAAAAAGAGCGTAGGATTGATTTCTATAGATAACTACAGAATCGCAGCCGTGGATCAGCTTAAGACCTATGCTGCGATTCTGGGTATTCCCTGCTTTGCAGCCTTGAGCGGTGCTGAGCTGGAATTTGCCCTAAGACGCATGAAAGAAAAAGATATCATACTTATGGATACGGCCGGGCACGGCCACTATGATGTGGAACGTATAGAAGGGTTGAGAGAATTAATCGGCAGTTACCTTCCGGTTCGTACTCATTTGGTGCTCAGTGCTGTCACCAATGAATTGGAGATGGAACGTGCGGCCAAAAATTTTGGCCGGTTAGAGTTTAGTAGTTATATCTTTACAAAGACCGACGAAACACAGGCTCGAGGAGTGATTGTAAACCAACTTCTCAAATTAAGGACGCCGATTTCGTTTATTACCACAGGCCAAAGGGTCCCGGAGGATATTTTCAAGGCAA
>DAOVEU010000059.1:0-8058 GCA_030668805.1 Desulfobacterales bacterium | reverse complement strand
TTACGAATTGTGCAATGGATTCTGTCATGACTCATGACGGGTGCCATGGACAAACTTGTTTGTCCGTGCCCCTCTTCTGCCCAATACAAGGAATTGAAAAAGGCACATTCCCGCAACCACTGAAGCATTGTACAGTTCCTCTCCTTTGTTGGTTCATATCGACATCTTTTGCACGGACAAACAAGTTTGTCCATGGCACCCACAGATACGGTAGGACCTTCTTATCGTACCAATACATAGTGGTTCAAACGGATTGATCAATTCCTACAACGGTAGAACCTTTTTATCATACCACTACCAGAGGTAGTGGTTTAAGCCGATTAATAAAACCAATTGAACGGTCTTTCACCTTTTAACTTTAGCTCACTTTAGCTCACCCTGGCCCAGACCTGAATTACGAGCATGGTATCTCAATAATAAGCCGAAGCGCCAGGGCGGGCTTTAGCTCACTTTAGGCACTTTAACTTACTGTATAACAATGGCATCAAACTTACAGGCATTGTAACAGATGCTACACTTGATACACTTATCCTGGTCTATGTGATGTGGTTTCTTCTTTTCACCGGTGATGGCCTCCTGCGGGCATTTTAGTGCGCACAGGTGACAGCCATTACACAGTTCTTCATCAACTTCGTAATGGAAAAGGGCCTTACAGACGCCTGCCGGGCATTTCTTGTCCCTAATGTGTGCCTCGTACTCCTCCCGGAAATAGAGGATTGTAGTTAACACCGAATTGGGGGCAGTTTTCCCCAGTCCGCACAGGGAAAATCTCTTGATCATAGTGGCCAGTTCTTCAAGGAGTTTGATATCTCCTTCCCTGCCGTTTCCCTCGCAGATATCAGTCAGGATTTCTGACATCTGTGTGATCCCTTCACGGCAGGGCGTGCATTGACCGCATGATTCGTTTTTGAGGAAATCCAGAAAATATCTAGCAATGTTCACCATACAGGTATCCTGGTCCATGACGATCATACCGCCCGAGCCCATGATAGAGCCAAGCTCGGTCAGTTTCTGGTAATCTACAGGGACATCAAGGAATTGTTCGGGGATACAGCCACCTGAGGGCCCCCCTGTCTGAACAGCCTTGAATTTTTTCTTTTTGGGGATACCGCCGCCCATGTCAAAAACGATCTCTCTCAGGGAAATTCCCATGGGAACTTCCACTAGACCGGTATTCTTTACCTTGCCCACGAGGCTAAAAACCTTTGTACCTTTGCTGTGCTCTGTGCCGATGTTGGCGTACCATTTTGCACCTTTCAAAATAATAACCGGCACATTAGCGTAGGTCTCAACGTTATTCAGGTTTGATGGTTTGTCCCTAAAACCTTTTTCCACAGTATGAACATATTTGGCCCTGGGTCTTCCCACTTTACCTTCCAGGGAGGTCATCAAGGCCGTTGATTCACCACAAACAAAAGCGCCTGCCCCTGTAGAAATCTTTACATGGAAACTAAAATCAGAGCCTGCTATATTTTCTCCAATCAACCCGTAATCCTCTGCCTGCTTAATTGCTGTGACCAGACGCTTTACAGCCAACGGGTATTCATGCCGGACATAAATGAAGCCTTGGTTGGAACCGATGGCCAATGCTGCGATCAACATCCCTTCAAGGACACTATGCGGATCTCCTTCCAGGATGCTTCTATCCATGTAAGCGCCCGGGTCGCCTTCATCGGCATTACAGATGACGTATCTTTCGCCGTCAAGCTTTGCACAGCTTTCCCATTTTCTTCCTGTTGGAAAACCAGCACCACCACGGCCCCTTAATCCGGATTCCTTAACGATGTTGATAATCTCAGCGGGTTCGATCTGTGAAAGGGATCGAATAAAGGCCAGGTATCCTCCTTTGGCGATGTACTCTTCAATGCTATCAGGGTCAATATAGCCACAATTGCGTAAGGCAATTTTTGTCTGTTTACTGTAAAAGGGGATATCCTCCAAGAAAGGGATTCCTTCTATCGGCTTTACCTCGGCAAGGGGGTTTTCGATTTTATCCTCTAATAAAGAACGAGGATCGCATACTTGCGCCAGGATCCACTTCTTGTTGAAATTGCCCTGGATATAGCCTTGAATGGCATCCAGAATCTTATTCTCGGCAAGGTGTCTGTAAATCAGTCTCGGTTTGCCGTTTCCGAATATTTCAACCAAAGGTTCTTCTTGACAGAAACCAAGACAACCAGTTTGCGAGATTTGAGTGCCATTTCCCCGGGGAAATTCTTGCAGCGCCTTTTCAAAGGAAGCCTTAGCGCCGGCCGCAATGCCGCACGTGGCCATCCCTATATTCACCTTGATCCCACCAGGGTGGTATAGCTTCTTGCTGTAATCTTGCCTGATTTCCTCTAAGTCTTTGACAGACTGGACTTTCATAGCCTGAAACCCCCTATTGATATCTGTCTAATACCTTTTGTATCTTGTCCTGGCTGATCCGGCTATGAATCTCTTCATTGATTTTGACCACTGGTCCAAGACTACAGCATCCAATACAGCGCACAGGTTCGAGGGTGAAGCGCATATCTTTAGTTGTTTCTCTGGGGCCTACATTCAAAATCTCCTGGATCCTTTCCCACACCATTGCACCCCCTCTAACATAGCAGGCAGTTCCAAGGCAGACAGAAATGATGTTTCTGCCTCTCGGTTCCAGACTGAAGGTACTATAAAATGTGCCTACACCGTAAATCTGACTAAGAGGTACCCCTATCTTCTCAGAAAGATACATAAGAGATGCTTGGGGCAAGTAGTTATACTCATGTTGAATGGCCTGGAGAATCATAATAAGATTCTCCTTGTCATTGTTGAATTGTTTATCTATTATTCGATCAAGTTCTATGTAATCGATCTCAACGGTTTGATCCGCGTTGGATAGAGCTGCCTCACTCATTTAGCTGTCCCCCTATATGGCAACCGCCTGATTTGTCACAGGACAGTTTTCGACGCATAGCCCACAGCCAATACAACGGTCCAAGTCAATACTGCGCGCACGTTTCTTGACCTTTACCTTGAAATTTCCGGCAGACCCCTCCACGGATTCAATATCAGCATAGGTGATGATTTCAATATTCAGATGCCGGCCGCATTCCACCAGCTTTGGCGCCATGATGCACATGGAGCAATCATTGGTAGGATATGTTTTATCCAATTGAGACATCTTGCCGCCAATGGCTGGTGATTTTTCAAGGAGATACACATAGAACCCGGAATCTGCCAGGTCGAGGGCGGCCTGGATACCACCAATGCCACCACCTACGACCAGCACCGCACCAACCTTTTCTGTTTGTTTATCCTTTGCCATCATCTTCCCTCTAAAGGAAAAAATCGTTGATTGATAGTGAAACTCTAGCGACAAATCCTTAGCCAATTTCCCTTTTTTTGTCAACGACATATTTCCCTGTGCCAATTCTCAAGCTATTTTCAGGGTAACCGTTTTCAGGGTACGCGT
Organism: Desulfobacterales bacterium; assembly: GCA_030668805.1. GTDB lineage: Bacteria > Desulfobacterota > Desulfobacteria > Desulfobacterales. The sequence continues at coordinate 4,622 of DAOVEU010000059.1, read as the reverse complement.
GTTGTCGGAGATTGCTTCCCTGCCCGCCATTGCCGTGCGTGCCCGCACTGTAGCTCCGGTGCGAGCCAGGCGTGTGGCAGGCGGGGGTCGTACCTCCCTCGCAATGACAGAAAAACTGTAATTCATCATGGGTAACCCTGCCGGCTTTGGCGGAGGTCTGTGACGTAGTCCTCAGCTTGCTTCAAGCGGGGGCGGGTAAAGATGTGTTCCGTGGGGTCGATCTCCTGAAATGGTGATCATGAGCCTTGAGATGCCGATAGAATTCTCGGTCAAGCAAAAGAGAACGGGACGGAATTGTGGAGTCTGGAGGACGCGGGGATTTGTGGGAATTAGCGTAAAAAATTACCAGGATTTAGCTCGAGAGATTGACAAATATTCTGACTTCAGATAGAGATGCATTGTGAAATCAATTGGTTGATCGCTTACGATTACCGCAAGCAAACCTTGGATTGTCGAGCACACCATCTTTCATGTCAATCCGAGCTTTTCTACGTCTATTGGATCGTACAGAGAGCTTGTCTGTTCAAGGCACATAATGTCGGGTTTCTTAAGGAGGAGCCAATGGGAGAAATAAGGATGACAGGTGAGATGCGAACAGATTATGATTGTGAGGCTATAGGCTTTCCAGCAGAACGATGGGGAGAAGCGGTATTTAAGATAAAAGATGAAGAGATTGTTTTTGAGATCAGTGTGGAAGAAAAGGTTATAATATCGATAATGGTGGGGGAAGAAGTCATGTGGAAGGGTACTCTTGATGGGTTGAAGGAGCTTTTGAGAGGTGAAATCAAGGCAAGATAGTCCCGGATCTCACAAGGCTTCTTGGAAAATCGCCACTACGGCTGTCATTGCGAGCCAAAGGTGAAGCAATCTCCGAGTGATAAGATTGCCACGTCGCTCCGCTCCTCGCAATGACATTCCCAAAGCCTTGCGAAATTCGGGATAATGTGACGCAACCGGTCGATTGATGGAGAAAAAGGGACCGAAACTAATCAGCCTGAAACACATATGAAGGACACGGATATAGAAAGTCAGAAGACCCTTTCAGAGAATGAGATCAAAGATAGGTGCTCTGATTTTACCACTAAATACTTTGCTGTTTACCATTTGCAGCGCCTTGCTGAGACACATCCAGAGATCATAGACCCAGAGGCCATTTTCACCCTGGAAGGGCTTCTTAAAAACCCAGAGTTTTCTCGTCAAAGGCGGGGCTTCTTCCTGTTCAGGATAGCCGCTGACACACTGGCCTCTATTATCGTCCATTCCGATGGGGGACCCATGCCCGGCCAGGCGCTGGCTTCCCTCAAAGGCATCCTTGCGAAAACCAGTGGTCATGCCCATAGAGTGAGTGCTGAGGCCCTGGGCGCCCTGCCTTTTTCAATTAACGGCCCTCATCTAAATGGGGCTACCTTAGAGAATATACCGCGCGTAAGCTGGTATGACTTGTTGGGCGAAGACCGCTTTGAGTTTTCTGCTCCTCCTGCATTTATGGGAAGGAGTCTGGTTGCTCCGCTTAATCCAGGGAACAAATTGTTGGTCTTCAAGTTGGCCCGGGCCGACGATTCTCCCGTCATCCTGGCCAGAGAAGCCCTTTGGATGGAACATCTTCACGCAGTAAGCTGTTCTTTCCCTCGAAGGTTTAACATCCCTGTTCCCATAAAGATTCAGGGGGCCTATGTATTCAGCATAAAGGATATACCTGTGAGGCCGCATGAAAACATGCACCTTAATCCAAAGTGTCATGCTATGGCTTTTATTGCCGATCAAGACTACTTTACCTATCCCAACGATCCCAGGATGGAGAAGCGACATAATGACGCGGAATTCAGGGAGGTGATGTACAGAAATGCCTGGCTACTGGGAAAACTCACGTCCTTGGGCATTGTCCATACTGCCCCTATTCCGCTTTTTCATAACCGAGTTCAAAGGTGCAGGAGAAGAGACAATGGTCTCTATGAATGGTTTAGGGCAGGGAGGCTTGACAGGTGGCTTGATTCCTGCTCCTATCCGAACATTGGTCTCACAGGGATCAGGGATTTTGAGCACTTCATTAGCTTCAAAGGTCTTGGCCACGATCTTTACCGCTATATTGGCAGCCATATACTGAGCCTGTTATTGGTAACAGGTAGCTATTTCCGAAACAAGAATAGAAACAGGGTCGGGCTTGATAAGCACGGCAAGCCCGTGGATGCTCGGGACCTCTTTGACAAACGAGTACTTAAGGAAATCATCCTGGGGGTTTTTCTTAGCTACTACCAGGGCTTTGTGCAAAGAGAATTCAGCGGAAAGGTACCCGTAGATTTGGATAAACTCGCTTCCCGAATGATTGAAGAAATGGGCGTAGATCGCCATATGGAAGAGATACTAAGGGTTGCAGACCAAAAAGAAATGACTGATGATCAGTTCAGGCATTTCCTGAGACAGAGAGGATATCATGACGAGGACATAGACGAACTTCAAAGGGGGGTCAAAGATATCGTTATCCACAGCGGCCCGCATCTGGGTGCATTTAATGAAGGCATATCTCTACCCGAACTCATCGAGTCCGTGGAAACAATGTCAGCTTTATGTGTGGCTGGCAGGTATTGGCAAGAACATTTCAAATCTTCGTGGTCTCCAAGCATCTGCGGCAGGGCATAGGAGGGATAGATGAAAGATAACAAGCTCTATACCATAGTAACAGAAAACGACCGTCAAGCAGCTTCGACCAGAGCGGAGCCGTCAGAGTACTTTTTGAACCTGCCACCCCAGGATGCCATTGCAGAGCTGAATACCCACATCGGGTCGCTGGAAGGCAAGTTAGGCAACTACGCCAATGTGGACCTGAAAGTTCGTGAAAACCTTGAGAAGGCACGTGCGGTGTCGTTTGATCTCGAGGTTGCCCATGATCTCCTGCGCCGTTTCAAAAAAGACCTTGAGGTATCAGATTAGGACATGGTCCGTCTTGTGCATCATCACTTGGACCTTGACAGACAATCCGCATATTGGTATGCGTCCTCTTCAGGTTCTAACCTTCTCTGTCATGGCATCCTTCATGAGTCAGTTTACACTTTTTCCTGGCATTTTGGTTGCATTCAGGTGTCAGGTGTCAGGTGTCAGGAGTGAGGCGGGCAGAACCTGAAACCTGAACACTGAAACCCGGCCTTCATTTCGAACAAAGTGTAAACTACTTTTGCTCGATTTTGAAAGATGCCTCTGTCATTTAGTTATTTTTCCGCCTTAATTTCTTGCAGCTTGTTGCGAATGGAGTCCTTAATACCCCGTACTTTACTGCGGGGTATTTCTTGAGGAAATGCCAGGAGATATTTTCACATTCTTAAGCGCCTTGTTGGTAGGGCTTGTTTTTGGGTTTGTCCTTCAGAGGGGCAGATTCCGTCTGAATATGGCCTTTACCAGCATGATTACCCCTAGAAAAGACTTCACGATATTCAGGGCTTACCTTCTGAGCCTTCTTGTTGCTATCCTAGGAGCAAATCTTATCCAGGATCTTGGCTGGCTTGTTGCTGTGGATCCGTCAGACGGGGAAGTTATAACGAAAGTATTATATCGACAGGGCTTTGCACCAGTTGCCAATATCCTTGGTGGATATCTCTTTGGGATGGGTATGGTTCTGGCTAATGGTTGCGCAAGTGGTATTCTTTATAGATGTGGTCAAGGATTTACGGATGCATGGTTGGCTTTTTTGGCTTTCTTTCTAGGTCTGTCTGTCACAAAACATGGATGGCTAAAACCACTCTATGATATGTCAGCTTCTGTGGTTGTCAGGATAAATGGCAAAGTGAATCCAGCCCTTTGGGATTTTTTTGGCGGGGGTATCGAGGCGAAATGGATAACCATAGGTGTCATTACAATAATCATTGGCATCTTCATATTGCGTGGAAAACCTTTTAGGACGGCTCATAAAGGGTATTACTGGTCAATAACAGGCCTTTTTTTGGGTGTGATAACAGTCATAGCATGGTGGGCTTCCACATACTGGGGTGGCCGGCCAAGAGGTCTCTCCTTTACAGGGCCGACGGCAGAGTTTTTTCTCAGCATTCTGACAGGAGATCCAATGGTACGCAGGACGCCTGTCTTTAATTTCTTTGGTCTATTTGAGACTACATGGGCTTCCCTGTACGTGGTAGCCGTTCCTGTGGGGGCTTTCTTCAGTGCAAAGTTGCTCAAGGAGTTTAAACTGTTTTTTCTTCCACGGGAAGAACTCTTAGCAACCTTTATTGGCGGGTTGATTATGGGTATAGGTGCTGCCGTAGGGCGTGGCTGAAACATCGGTCATGGGTTGACCGGTGCGTCAACCTTGGCAATATCCAGTATCGTGACAACCATTTCTATCATTTTTGGAAACTGGACAATGTTCTACTTCAGGTTTTTGAGGTAATGGTCTTTGGGCTGTTAGATAACCTTGAAGGAGGAAAAAATGAAAAAGAAGTTTTCTGCTCTGGCCGTAGCTTTGGTGATGGTGGCCGGAATCGCCACATTTGCTCTTTCCATGGGGGCGACCTATTCCGGCAAGGTAACCCAGGTCAAGGGTGACAAGGTGACAATCGAACTGAAAAAAGGCGAAGCCTCAAAGTTCTCGGTCGGCGATTCCGTCGAGCTGGAAATCAAAGAAAAGAAAGCTGGTG
>DAOVEU010000205.1:0-4690 GCA_030668805.1 Desulfobacterales bacterium | reverse complement strand
GGGAGAGAGCGTGAGTTTATTGGCCGCCTTGGAGCAGCGGGCAGTGGTTGGGGAAATGTAAGATTGCGGAAGTTGCAGTTTATGGGGTTTCTCTGAGAGTGTGAGCACCTCATAAGAATCAAGGTATAGGTGGTATACTAGCAATGGGCCTGTGCTTCAGGAGGATGAAGCAACGCCTGCCATGCAGGAAAGATACTGACTAGGGCGTTAGTTTGATGATGATGGGAGCATGTTTCTTGGTATCTGTAATCAGAAAGGACTTCCAAAGCATGAGGCTGCATGAGAATTTCATGGCCATGCAGCAGAAGAAAGGAGCATAGCATGTCAAAAAGGCTGGTTAAATGCGTATCGTGGTGTCTCGTTGTCGGGATGTTTGTAGTGGGTATTGCACCTAGAGTTGACGCAGGGTTTTCACCTTCAGAGATAATCGCTCTTTCGCAGGCTGATAGGATTTCTGACCTCCAAAACATTCAAAAGATTCTTGAGACAAAGATGATACGGAAAAGGCTCCAACAACTCGGCTTTTCGCAGGATGACATTCAGGGGAGGTTAAGCAGGCTGAATGATCAGCAGATTCACCAGATCGCCTTAAAACTCTATGAAATCAGGGTTGGTGGTAATGGCTTCGAGGTTCTAGTAGTGCTTCTTCTCATAGGAATATTGGTTGCGGTTTGGCTTCATGTTTCAGGTAAGAGAATTGTTGTTCAAAGCAAGTAGTGCTCATGTTATCCAACATCTGTTTCCATGCATGATGAAATACAGCTATCCAACTTACCGTGCCTAAAAACTTGACGGGATTAATCGTGTGGGTTCGTAGATGCCTGCACATATTTTTTTTCGTCCTCCCCCTACTTTTTTCATGCGCGGGAGCTCCTGACGTCAATGAATCCAGGACCTCTCAGATAATAGAAAGTGTGCCGTTTTATCCTCAGGAAGCATATCAGTGTGGTCCTGCTTCACTTGCAGGCGTTTTAAATTATTGGCAGACAGGTGTTTCTCCTGGGGACATTGCAGGCGAAATATATAGTGAATCAGCAAAGGGAACGCTTGACATTGATATGATCTCGTATGCGGAGAGGAAGGGTCTTAAAGCCAGGCAGTATAAGGGCAGTGTTGAGGACATTAAGCGCAATATTGATTCGGGCTACCCAGTGATAGTCTTGGTTGATTACGGTTTCTGGGTTTATCAGCAGAACCATTTTATGGTGGTAATCGGCTACAACGAAAATGGAATCCTTGCAAATTCAGGAAAAGATCGGCTCAAGTTCATACCTTTTAGAAATTTTCTAAAGTTATGGAAAAGAACAGATTTTTGGACGATGCTAATAAGCCCCAAACAATGAGCTATATGGAGCTACATGTTAGATCTAAAGTGCCAACTACCTCATTTTTTGTTGTTTAGCCTTTGCTCGCTGCTGTTTTCTTCTAGCTGCGCCCTTCCAAGGATTATTGTGCTTGAAGACCCCCTAACTGCTGAGGAACACCTTAATCTCGGGGTGGCCTATGAGAAAAGATGTGAGTTTGACAGTGCAATAAAAGAATACAGATTGGCAGCCAAGAAACTTCCTATTGCTTATTTTTATCTTGGCAATTCACATTTGCAGAAAAATGAATTGCATGAGGCAGAAGAATCTTACAAAGAGGCAATTAAAAGGGAAGCTCACAATGCTGATGCCTATAATAATCTGGCATGGCTTTACTACGTGAAGGGCAAGAACCTCGATGAAGCGGAAAGGCTTGCCCAAAAGGCTCTCGAACTCAATCCTTCGAAAAAGAACATTTACAGCGATACACTGGAAAAAATAAGAGGAGTGAAAAAATGCCCATTTTCCGATTAGGCTCCCTACCAGCCGTGCACCGACCCCATCCCTCGTGACTGTCTGTATGCGCCGAAACGCCCTCGTGAGGGCTGTTAGGTCGATTTTTAGCTGTCAGACGCCGGACTTTCTTGTTCGTTCCCACCTCCATTCTTACATGAACAGCCTCCTACCTTTTTGGTATAAGCTCACGACAATATTGAGATCCCGTTATTTGGTTGATATCGTTTTTTTGGCTTGGACAAAAACAGAATCTTTATGACACACATTCACCGCCCCGATTGAAAAGGTTCTTGAAAAGGTGTTAGGTCAACCATAGAATGTTCCCCGTTTCTAAAATCGTAACCGTTCACATCCCCCTTCCACAAGGGGCAATACTGTTGAATTGAAGGTTGGTTGGAAAAAAGCCTCAACAACTTGTCATTTCGAGCGAAGCGAGAAATCTTTGTTGTGCAACCTGCTGGAAGTGCAAGATTTCTCCCTACGGTCGAAAAGACATATTCACTTAATTCCACTTCTTGCCAAACCATCAACCCTTAATTCAAGAGCATTCAGGGGTGGGGTGGGGGCGTGAACGGTTACCTAAAATCTAATCTAATAACATTACGATGTCATTGAAATGGGAACAAGCTTTTCTTCGAGTATTTTTTTGTCGTATTGACAAAGTTTACCATCATGGTAGAAAACACCAAGAAAGTAAGGATAAAGGTACGGAGTTCAAATGGATACATCAGCACAAAGAACCGGCGTTGAGGCGTATCTTATTGGCATCCTCGAACGGTCGGAAAGGGTATTGTATTATGCCCGGTCCAGGGGATGGGGTTTCATTATAACCTGGGCACACAGGATCGCCGGGCTCATACTGGTTCTCTATATGCTTTTTCATATCTACACCCTTTCGGCTCTTTACGAGCCTGCGACGTTTGCCTCGAAGATGAAGTTTGTTGACAATTTCATTTTCAGTTTCTTTGAATGGGCATTGGCTGTTCCGGTCATATTTCATGCTTTGAACGGCACCAGGTTGATCCTTTATGAAGCCTTTCGCATAAGAAAGGACGCGATCATGATTCGCTGGGTGTTTGTGCTGGGCAGCATCTATATACTGACATTAGCCCTCTTTATGTTGATGGATAATCAAGATGTATCTCCCGGCTTTTTCTGGATCACGGTGGCCATAGCAAGTGCCATCTCAAGCATCATTGTGTACAAAAGGCTCTGGCACACCCAAAATGGCATGTTGTGGAAACTCCAAAGGGTATCAGGGGCCTTGCTTCTTCCATTGGTTTCAGGCCACATGTTTTTCATGCACTTGAATCACAGGGTGGGCCACGATGTAGATACCATACTGGCAAGGATCTCTGCGCCCGGCATCAAGGCCCTGGATGTTGCCTTTGTCAGCTTAGTCTTTTTCCACGCTGGCTTCGGGCTTTACACCATTATTGGTGATTATGTGGAAGACAGCCGCTTAAAGAAAGGGCTTACTGTCTTGATGAGTTTTATCCTGTGTGTCTTTGCTTATGCAGGGGCTAAGATTGTCCTAACGATATAGAAAACACGTAACTGCTCACCGCAGAGACACGGAGGGCGCAGAGATGAAAGTTTTTTCTCTAGCCGGTGAGAGGCCGGCAAGAGAAAAGCTTCGCAGTCCTTTCTGCAAAACTCTTGTGTGTCAGTTATGCGGGATGGCATAGTCAGTGTCTGAACGAAAACTCTTAATTGCGAGCTGTCATTACGAGGAGTGAGGAATTCGCATCAGGCGGACCGAAGCAATCTCTATATTTTCAGGAGATTGCTTCGGTCGTACCTCCCTCGCAATGACAGGAAAACTGCGATTTCGGGAGAGTCGTTTAGGCACTAGTTAGAATTGTAAAGGAATTAAAGTGGTAGTCCGGCTCAGGCGGATGAGTCTTTTTGTTTTGCGTCTGGCGACTTGAGAACATTACCGTCCTCTCAACGGAAAACAAAAAAAACATAAACTGAGCGGTCTCTGTGCCTCTGCGGTGAACTATTAAGAGGGTACAAGGGTGTCAAAGAAACTCCAAATCGATTCTGTACTCAGGCCCGAAGTGCTGGTGATCGGCGCTGGTGGAGCAGGCCTCAGATGTGCTGCAGAAATATGCGAGCACCGTCCAGGCACAAGCATTGTCGCTGTGACCAAGATGTACAGCCCTCAAAAGTCCCATACGTCCACAGCCCAGGGCGGCATGGCCGCAGTTGACCCGAACGATCCCGCGGACAAAATCATATACCACATGTTCGACACCTGGAAGGGCTCGGACTGCTCCTCGGATCAGAACATCATCAAAAAAGTCTGCGAATCGGCCTGGGAGCAGATCCTTTGGCTGGAAAGATACGGTATGCATTTTAGCCGCACCGAAGAAGGCCGTATTGCCAAGAGGCCCTTTGGCGGCCATATGCTCAATTTTGGCGAAGTCAAGGCGTTTCGTGCTTGCTACGAAGCCGACCGCACGGGCAAGGGGATCATGGATACCGTGTGGGCTGAGTCCTTGAAGCACGGGGTCGTGTTCCTGAATCAAAGCTTGGCTACAGAGTTACTCTTCAGGAATGGTCGCTGCACAGGGGCCATTGTTTTCATGGAACAAAACGGAAAATTCGTAGCTGTTCTGGCAAAGGTCACGGTCATGGCCACCGGGGGAAAGACACGTATGTATCAAGTGACCAGCAACTGCCGCCAGAACACAGGGGATGGGCTGGCCCTGATGCTTCAGGCCGGGCTTCCGGTCATGGATTTAGAGGCCGTGCAGTTCCATCCAACAGGGATTGTGGGCCCTGGAATCCTTGCCAGTGAGGCCCTGCGTGGTGAAGGGGCCATACTGCGGAACAAGGACGGCGAACCCTTTATGGAGCGGTAC
>DAOVEU010000347.1:0-3188 GCA_030668805.1 Desulfobacterales bacterium | reverse complement strand
CCTCCTGCAGCACACTCTCCAGGGTTTCCCTTTCTTCGCCCCTGGCATTGAGTCCTGCTTTCAAGACGTTATAGACAGGCCGCCCTTTTTTATCTTTTACTATGTCATCACACTCTTTCCATTTTCCTTCCAGGGCCAGTTCGTTGACCTTCCCCATCACACGGTCGGTATTGGCGTGAACATCCTTCAAAAAAACAGCCCGCTCTATCACTATGATAAGGGCAAGGAGACCGATCGCCAGAATAGGCCAGACTATGGGGCCGCCATTTTCGATCTGATCTGTTAAAGTAGATTTGTGTGTGATCTGTCTGAGGGCTGCTCCTCCGGAAAAATCCAGGCTGACGTCCTCTGTCTCCCCCTGTATATATTTCTTGAGATTTCGCCGAATAGACCATGATGGCAGGGCCGAAAGGGCAAAAAACCGATGGCTTCCTTCGGAATAGCTCAAAAATCCTGTCTCGTTTCCAGTCGTATAGGCAGCGGTAAACTTGCCAATGGTCAAAATATCTCCGGTTTGCTCCATCCCTGATCGGTCCACAAAAGGCCCCGTGCCCAGAACCACCTCGCCGGAAAGGGCCATTTCCTGAAAGAAAAGATTGCTTATGGTTCTAAAATCATCTATTCCCGGAAAGCGGTCCTTATTAAGAATTGGCTTGAGCAGGTCCGGACGTTCGGAAAAGCGTGCTGTGAATTGAGACTGTCCTAAAATTGTTTCAAGATCCCGGGCAACCACCCTCACCGTGCCGGAGAGTTCCCGCATGCCCATCTCATCATCTGACTGCTGATGAGATAGTTTGATCTCTTTTTCTCTTAGCTCCTTAAACTCATCCTGCATGGTATCGATATCAGAGTTTAGCTTCTTTACACCAACTTCCATTCTGGCAATCTCTTTTTCAAGGGATGCGCGGTCTTTGAAAATGCGCTGTTTGCTGGCCTGCGCTTCAGCCAATGCAGCCTCATAGTCAGCCTTTGCCTTCTTAGAGGCAGCCCGCATGTCCTCTCCATAGGCCAGAGCTGCAAGGAAGAGAATGCACATTAGTGTGAGGTAAAACGCCGTACGCATAATAAACGGTTTACTATCTCCCTTCAACTCCATCATCATCACTCCAGTACTCCACGACTCCATCACTCCAATTGCCTCTGTAGCTGTGCAGGTAGCATTAGAGTCAGGAGCCCAAAATCACAAATCATGACTGTTCACGGTACACACCCTGCCTAACTGTTAGGAATGATCTTCCCTATGGGCAGCCTGATCAGGTCGATAGTCCGTTCGCGCCGGGCCATCTCCACGGCCCTATTGATCTCCCGACGATATTTGGAGGGAAGCGATACCCATGTTCCCGCTGCTCGATCATAGTGGCCCACCACCTTGCCGTCCGGAGTCTGATAAAAAAGGGACAGTCGGCCCAACCTCAGGATATCTATCAGCACAGATTGGCCATTCAGATCGATGGTATCCTGATAGACCTCCACGGTGCGGCCGTATTCGGTCTCTACCTGAAGGGCCTCCATGGCCCTCCGATACTTTTCGGCAGCCGGTTTGTCTGGCCGGGCCAGGGTCTCTTTGATCGAGGCAAGCCGAGTAGATCGCTCCTTTAACAGAAACGGCAGATCCTTTTTGATAAACTCCTCAAGTTGCGTTACCACAGATTCTAAGTAGGACTGCAACTCCTCCCTGATCCGGGCCGATTCTTTGATCTTTCGTTCAAATTCGGCAACCTGAGCCTTTTGGCCGCTAAGTGCCTTTTCGGTCTTGAGTTTGAGCTTTTCAAGATGCTCTTGATTCGCCTTCAAAGACCGATAGCGGGCCATGAGTTCCGACTTCTTCCCTGCCCACGCATCCTCTTTTTCCTGGGTTTGCTGGCGGATCTCAATCGCTTGCGTAACCTCTTTTTGAAGTTGGTCGGCCTCGGTCTCACCCACGGCCGGCGCCACCCCAAAAATCAGCAAGAACAAAACAGCTACACACACCAGAGCAATTTTATGCAAGTGCCTTCTCCTCATGAAATTGAAATACAGTTACCATAATCTAGTTGACGTGTATATGAAAACTTCTCCTTAACGAATCCTTCATATACTGTTTCTGTTAGCCTTGACATATATTCTTTGTCCAGTATCTCTCGATTTCAGAACGCCGGAATCTCAGAGTCCGGAAGTTCTTGAACGGCCGGGGGAAGGTGTCGTCTCTCTTCAGCCAATCCCTGATAGTGCGTGTTGATACTCGGAAATATTCCGCCACTTCTTTGATTGAAAGTACATCATTGATCATTGACCGGTCCATCATAAGTGAAAAATCTCAAAAACTGTATCTCAATCTCAAGTAGACCATATCATTATTGTCGAACTGACCCAGGCGGGAATCTTTGGGGCCGTTGAAAAGCATATATCCGGGGGCAATTTCCCAGTTGTCGCCGATTTTATATTCTGCGAAGATTTCAGAGGCCGACCCGTCATTACTGGTAAAATACATACCCCGAAATCCAGCGGTTAAGTCGTCGTCAAAAAACTTGTCGCTGATTTCAAAGGTTATGGCGTGGGTCTTGCGTCTTGCGGCAAGGGGTTCTTGACCATCTTCTATGACATCAGTGAAGAACTGGAGGTTGACATAAAGATTGGTGAAAAAGGTGCGGTCGATGCCAATGACACCTTGGTACAGGTCACGACTGACAAGACCGTCGCTGTCCTCCTTGTATAACGGATCATTGGAATCAATCGAAAATAGAAGTCCTGGTTTTACCGCAAGCTCACCGCGAACCGTGGCCCTCTCGAAACCTTTTGCAAAGTTGAACCCGTAAGCCTGGTAGTGGGTATATTTAGGGGTGAGTTGGATCCTGCCGTCCGGCAAGTAGTTTCGGTAAAAAACAGGGTCATCGGTGTAGCCGTTGTAATAAAGAAGCGCCAGGTCAAAGCCATGCCAGACGGTGGAGACTCGAAAGGCAAGCTCAGGATTCTTAAACCAGTTGTCCGGTTCTTCTCTTGGCGCAAGGACAAGCTCACCTGATTCAGCCATTTTTCTCAGTTCTCTCAGCCCCTCTGGTTCCCACGGGCTATCGGGTAGGGAGAATTTGTTTACCTCGGGTTTTGGGATCAGTACCCCTTCTACAGTAACAGGCCCCAACAGAAATATTCCGTTCGCCAACACGATGGGAAGCCTGGCATCGGCCCTGGCGCTGGCAATGGGGTCTCGA
>DAOVEU010000187.1:0-5033 GCA_030668805.1 Desulfobacterales bacterium | reverse complement strand
GAGGAAAAGCCGGCCGAAGAGGAGATTGCACTCGAAGCGCTCGGTTTTGAAGAGGAGCCTGCTGCTGAAGAACCCACCCTGGTAGAAGAAGAGGCTGCTGTTGAGGAAACGCCTGAAGCTGAGGAAGAAGCCCCTGAAGAGGCACTCGATTTTGATCTGCCGGAGACTGAAGAAAAGCCGGCCGAAGAAGAAATTGCACTCGAAGCGCTCGGTTTTGAAGAGGAGCCTGCTGCTGAAAAGCCCACCCTGGTAGAAGAAAAGGCTGCTGTTGAGGAAACAGCCGCAGCTGTGGAGGAAGTTCCTGAAGAGGCTCTTGATCTTGATCTGTCAGAGGAGGCTGAGGAAAAGCCGGCCGAAGAGGAGATTGCACTCGAAGCGCTCGGTTTTGAAGAGGAGCCTGCTGCTGAAGAGCCCACCCTGGTAGAAGAAGAGGCTGCCGTTGAGGAAACAGCCGAAGCTGTGGAGCCGGAACCCGTGATTGAGGAAGCCGAGGCAAAGGAAGAGCCCAAAGAGGAAATGCCAGACGCCATTTCCGTGGAATCTTTGGAAGGGGTCGAAGAAGAGGAGACGGAACAGATTGAACAGCTCGAACAGGTTAAGGAAGAACTGATGCCCCCTCCGGTGGCCGACATAGAACCACAGGCAAGGAAACGCATTAGCACGCCGCTCATGATTGTGTTGGTATTGGTCCTTTTGGCAGGAGGAGCCTTTGCTGCGTACAGTCTTTTGAAAAGTTTTGATGTCAAGATACCGTTTTTTGAATCTCTCACGGGTGCACCAGAGTCCGCGACCGTTGACCCCGGTAACCTTCGTATGACTACTCTTGAACAGCTAGTAAAGACTGAATTTGTTGAAAACAGGACGGCTGGCCGTCTGTTTGTAATTAAGGGAAAAGTCAGAAATGATTATCCTGAAGCCCGGAACTTCATCCTGGTAAAAGGGGTTCTCTATTCAAAGGACGGCAAAGCCGTTCAAGAGAAGACCGCGTACTGCGGCAATACCTTGTCAGATACTGACCTGCAAGCTCTGGACAAAGCGACCATAGACACAAGATTGCGGAACAGATTCGGGGATAAAAGATCCAATTTCAGGGTCCCATCCGGCAAGGTGATTCCCTTTGTGGTTGTATTCTCTGATCTGCCTCAGGATTTGGGAGAGTTCAGCGTTGAAGTGGTGAGTTCGGCTCCGGTATAAAATGTCTCGGAAACTCTACAAGTTGCTGAAATCATAAGCTATTTGAGGCAGGCGATACAGTCATCGCCATTGGGGAAAAGCAGAACCTGGAACGGCTTGAAACACTATTGAATCCAAGGCATCAGATCTTGTAAATGATGCGTTTTTCAGTAATGATGATGTCGGTGTAACGGTCGTGGGGCTCCATGGGGATCTGGGGCACTATCTGGCACTCAAAGGCAAAGGCTACTTTTCTTGTGGTGACATCGAGTTTAGGAATGAATCGGTCATAGACGCCCACGCCATGGCCTATGCGTCCTCCTCGTTCGTCAAAGGCTACGCCCGGGATGATAGCCAGATTAATGTATTGCACCGGAATCTGCTTACAGCGGGGTGGGATCGGCTCGCGGATACCCCGATAGCCTGGCCGTACGTCCCGATCAAGGTTATCGATCCTGAAAGGCAAGATTTTCTTTTTTTTTGTATCAACCAGAGGTAAGGCAACAATCTTCTCAAGCTCCAAGGCCTTCCGGATCATGGGTTCAGTATCCACTTCGCTACCGTAACTCATGTAAAACAGGACAATCCTGGCTTCCAGAAAATTGGCGAAGTCAAACAATCGTTCCATAATAGCCGCACTTTTTTCAGAGCGTTCCTCTTTCGAGAGGGCATTACGCCGGGCGAAGGCGCTTCGTCTGATTTCAGATTTTCTTGCTTTTATGTCTTCCATCAAGCATCTCCGGTTGCTGAAGATATTTCAGTCCTTCCATAGCAAAAATTTCCAATAAAGTCAAGTAATAATAAGCATTGACTAAGTAATAGGTTCATGCTAATTGCATAACCGATGTTGGAAATCAAATTCATCAGACAGAATGTAGAATTGGTGCAGGAATCGCTGCGCAAGCGCGGACTAGAGTATGACCTTCGCCCGTTTCTTGACTGCGACTCAAGACGCCGGGCCATTCTGCTCGAGGTTGAAGAGCTCAAACACGAGCGCAACACAGTCTCTGGTCGTATCGCCCAAATGAATAAGGAACGCAAAGACTCCTCAAAACTAATAGCCCAGATGCGGGCGGTTTCTCAAAGGATAAAGGCATTGGACGATGAGCTGTCAAAACACGAAGAAACCATGCACGCCATCTTGATGGATCTTCCCAACATCCCGCACCCCTCGGTGCCGACAGGCAAAGACGAAGAAGACAATGTGGTCATCAAGAAGGTTGGTGAGCCCCCCTCTTTCGACTTTGAACCCCTTGCGCACTGGGAGATTGGAGAAAAACTGGGGATTCTTGATTTTGAGCGTGCGGCCAAGATCGCGGGGGCACGTTTTGCCCTATATGTGGGACTAGGGGCAAGGCTTGAACGTGCCCTGATTAATTTCATGCTGGATGTGCACACCAGGGAACACGGCTACCTGGAAGTCCTTCCGCCGTTCATGACCAATCGCACGAGCACGACCGTCACTGGCCAGCTTCCCAAGTTTAAGGAAGACCTCTTCAAGCTGGAAGGGTGGGACTATTACCTGGTGCCCACCGCCGAGGTACCTGTCACCAATATTCACCAGGACGAAATCCTGGATGAGCATGACCTCCCCAGGCTTTACACGGCCTACACGCCTTGCTTCCGGTCTGAGGCCGGTTCTTATGGCAAGGATACCCGGGGACTGATAAGGCAGCATCAATTTAATAAGGTGGAACTGGTCAAATTCACCACCCCGGAGACCTCTTATGAAGAACTCGAAAAACTATTGAACGATGCTGAAATCATCCTTAAGCGCCTTGAGATCCCTTATCAGGTCGTGGTGCTGTGCATGGGGGATCTGGGGTTTTCCGCTGCCAAGACCTATGACATCGAGGTCTGGATGCCGGGACAGCAAAAATACCGGGAGATTTCTTCATGCAGCAACTTCGAGGATTTTCAGGCCAGACGGGGCAAAATTCGCTTTAGAAGAAAAGGGAAGAAGGGGACCGAACTGGTCCATACCCTGAACGGGTCAGGGCTGGCTGCCGGTCGCACGGTCGTGGCGATTCTGGAAAATTTTCAGCAAGAAGACGGCTCAGTCATCATCCCGGAGGCCCTCAGGCCTTATATGGATGGAGTCGAAAAGATAAGTGTCTAAAGTGAACTAAAGTGAACTAAAGTGAACTAAAGTGCCTAAAGTTAAAGAGATAAGGACAATTTTTGCCGTTCATGTTGTGTTTCACCATATAAATGGTTTCTTCAAGTCCCTGGCCCAGACCGGGACTATAGGCTTAGTAGATTGATTTAAGCATGGAGCGCCAGGGCGGGCCTCAACTTTAGCTCACTTTAGGCACTTTAGCTCACTTCCGTGGATCATCACTATGAAACTCGAGAGCTTTCCTGAACATATCCAGCAATACCTGATTCCTAACGTGACTGGGCACGTCGTCTACCGGTGCCTGGACTGTGAGGCAGAATACGACATCAGTCGCCTCCTTTATACATGTCCTGCGTGCGGCAGCATCCTTCTCCTCGAAGACCTTGACTTTGACCGGTTGAAGAAGGTCCCAAGGGATACATGGCGCCAGATTTTTGACTATCGAAAGATGCTGAATATCCCGGCGCTCCGGGGGATCTATCGGTATCACGAGTTTATCGGGCCGATGATGCCCCTTGATGCAGTCATTTACCTTGGCGAAGGACACACCCCTATGGTGGAGGCCAACGGATACCTCCAGGACCTGGTGGGAGCCCGGTTCTATTTCAAGAACGAAGGCCAGAACCCGAGCGCCTCTTTTAAGGACCGTGGCATGGCGAGCGCCTTGAGCTATATTAATTTTCTCGTCAACTCAGGCAATCTGTCCGACGTGCTGGCTGTGTGTGCCTCGACCGGAGACACCTCCGCCTCTGCTGCCCTGTACGCGGCCTATCTTCAGCCCGGGGTGAAATCAGCCGTCCTTCTTCCCCACAAGAAGGTGACACCCCAGCAACTGGCCCAGCCACTGGGAAGCGGCGCGATGGTCTTTGAAATCCCGGGCGTCTTTGACGACTGCATGAAGGTAGTGGAAGCCCTCTCTGAACAATACAACGTGGCGCTTTTGAACTCCAAGAACGCCTGGCGTATATGGGGCCAGGAATCGTATTCTTATGAAATTGCCCAGGACTTTGACTATGACACGGACCACAAGGTAATCGTGGTGCCGATTGGAAACGCCGGCAATATCACGGCGATCATGAGCGGTTTCTTGAAGTTCTTTGAGGCCGGAATCATAGATCGGCTTCCAAAGATTATCGGCGTGCAATCAGCCCATGCCAATCCCGTATACAGGTATTACCTGGAACCCAGGCCTGAAAAAAGAACCTTTGTGCCTGTTAAGGTTCGTCCTAGCGTGGCCCAGGCCGCCATGATCGGAAATCCAGTCTCCGTGCCCCGCGTGATTCACCTGGTGGAAGCCTATAATGAGAAGGCGGGGAGCCAGGCCGTATTCTTTACAGAAGTAGAGGAACAGGCCATCATGGACTGGCAGCTTACGGCCAACCGCAACGGCCACATCGCCTGTACTCAGGGGGGTGAATCGTTGGCCGGGCTGGTAGAGGCAAAAAAGAGCGGCATTGTAAGCAAAGATGATATCATCGTGCTCGATGCCACGGCCCATGCCATGAAGTTCGCCGGTTTTCAAGCCATGTATTTTGAAAGCCGCTTCCCCCCAGAATTCGAGATTACCCCCAAGAAGTCCCTTCAGAATGCCCCCCGGCTGGTCCGGCCCAAAGACCTGGACGTAGTACCAAGCGCCGATAAGCCCCTTGAAGGTAAGGACTTTGATCGTTTTGTCCAGCGGACCGCAGAGGCGATAGCAGAAAAGCTGAACCTAAAGCCAAGACAAGGTCTCGGAATTTCT
>DAOVEU010000004.1:0-16935 GCA_030668805.1 Desulfobacterales bacterium | reverse complement strand
GTCAAATTTAGCATGAAAACCGCCAAAATCCCGGGTTGTCTTGGGCATGCACTTCGCCACGGGTCCTCATGGCAGATGTTTCCTGTCATGTGTCATTTCAATCGTTTTCTTGCAGCCAGGGCCAATAATTCCATAACCTGTTGATTTGTTAATATTTATACGGCTATTACGAAATTAACAAAACCGAACTTTTATCGAGCGAACGATGAGTCATTACTATCAAAGAGATTGCTTCGCTTCGCACGCAATGACAAAAGCTGAGCTTTTTGAGAACTTACTTTCTTCTGTGGTGAATGTCCCATGACGTCTTTTTTTCCTCGCTTATCAATACAACGATACTTTGAGCACTGGTGGGCAAAGCTAGCCCTGCTGATTATTTTATCTTTGTGCTTTAAGCTCTGGGTCCTCCTTCGGGTCGAGGTGATCAACCCAGATGCCGTTCTTTACCTCAAAGCTGCCCGATATTACCTCTCAGGAGATTTTAAGGCAGCCCTCGAAATTTACCCCATGCCCTTCTACCCACTCCTTATTGCCGCGGTACACCGGTTCTTTGTGCCAGACCTTGTTTTGGCTGGACAAGTCCTTTCAGTTTTTTTTCTTACCGGAATGCTGGTACCTTGTTACCTTTTGGTCAGGAAAGTATGGAATGATACCGCCGCGTTCTGGGGAGGGGCGCTACTGGCAACCAGCCCATACTTTAACCGGCACGCTGTGGACGTTGTACGTGATCCAGCCTTCCTCTTTTTTCTAGCTTGGGCGACATGGGCTACCTGGCGCCTCTTGGAGACAAAGAACTGGCGCTGGGCTGCTCTTGCTAGCCTGATGGCTACGCTCTCGACTTTTTCTCGGATTGAAGGTGCCTTTCTGTTTTTGGCTCTCCCAATTGGTTATTTGCTGGGCAGTCGCGGCCTGTCCATCGGTCGACGGACAAGCATGCTGGCTATTTTGATCGCCGCTGGACCTGCATGTATCGCCCCCTTGGCAGCTTGGGTAGCCTTCCGGTGGGGGGAACTACCCACCAGTAGGCTCCCAGAATTACTCATGGTGAAGCGAGAGTTTTCGCTAATAGCCGAGAAATACCACTTGTATTATGAAATGCTAAGGACTTTGGAACAGCAACTGCCCGATGGAGGCTACTCACACAACTTTTTCGCACTCACACGCCATTATATTCCATTTATCTATCTTATCGGCCTTGCTCACAGTCTAGTGCGGGTAGTACACCCGGCTGTATTTATCGCCTCTTTGGCTGGTCTGAAAACCTGGCGGCACGTGCCCAGCTCTTTTCGATGGATTTCAGGGTCGGTCTTTTGCTCCTATTTGTTGTTGGCTATGCTATTGCGGTTTCAAGATGCTTGGTATAGTAATCGTTTTATCTATACACCAGTTCTGATCTTAACCCTTTGGGCAGGACAGGGGGTCGTAGTCATTTGGCGATGGCAGCGGGAACGTTGGCAGCGGGGATGGAGCCACTGGTTGGCCACAACAATGATTCTGGTATTACTGCTTTCACCTGCGGTTAAAGCCGTCATGTATAAACACGGCAGAGAGAAAAACATCCGGCAGGCTGGCTGCTGGCTGGCAGACCACAGCCCCCCTTCGGCCGTACCGCTTACCAATGATGGCCGTATAGCCTTCTATGCCAACAGGGAGTATGCCTACGTGGATATTCTTGGTGACATAAATAAGCTGGCCCGGCAGCATCAGTCTTCGTACATAGTTCTCAGAGGCACGACCCATGAACTTGCCCGGCTTCCAACCCCGTCGGGCTACGAGGAAGTGCAAAGGTTTCCAGGGGAACGCAGAACAGTCGTCATCTTCGAAAGCAAATGTTTCTAACCAGTAATATGAAAATAGCAAAAGAGTTGTTTTTTGAGTCGTTGAGTAGAGGAATTATAAGAAGATGAGAATACTTATCGCTGGTCGTTGTGATGGCTGGATGGCTATTCACATGCGGCATCTCTCGGATGGTTTTCGCAAACTTGGGCATGAGGTTAATCTTATTGATTATCATGACTGTGACAAGAGGCGTTTTCCGTGGTTTTCATTTGGCGAAGACGAGGCGGCACGTACCCGTCGTGGAACGGCACATCTGAAAAGTTTTATCTCTACCTTCAAACCTCAATTGATTCTCCTTGCATTGGCGCATCTTATTTTTGACTTTGCAGATCTCAGGAAGTCTTTCTCGGGACTGATTGTTTTCTATGATATGGATGGGCCGGCGTTATCGTGCTATTCAGAAGATTTGCAATGGATCAAAGAAATTGATCTCCTGGTGACCGTATCTCGGGTGACCCTATGCCAACTTACGGCACATGGGTTTAACAATATCCATCACTTAGCCCATGGGGTAGACACAGATTATTATGCGCCTATCGTTTTAAGCCAGGCAGAGAAAGAGCGTTTTGCTGCTCCCTTGTCTTTTGTTGGTCGACCAACGGCCAGACGGGCAAAACTATTAGATAGTATTGCTACGGAAGGACTCGCGGTTTGGGGACGTCGATGGTCGAAAAAACCATACCGAAATAATAAAAAGCTATTGTCGTGTGTGCGTGAGAAGAAGAATGTTATCGGAATGGATCTTATGAAATTATATAACGCAACTACTTTGATGGTGAATATTTTGCGGGAACCATTTGTTGAGGTTCCTACTATCATGAGTTTACAGGTTTTTGCAGTCCCTGCAAGCCGTGTTTGTTTATTGACAGAGTGGGTTGAGGAAATCGAGGACGCTTTTGAGCCGGATGTACAATTGCTTACGTTTCGCAATCCGGAAGAATTTCAAGAAAAGGCACGACATTATTCAAAGGATCCGTCGGCTGCAAGACGTATTGGTGAGGCAGGAAGAAGACGTTGCCTCGCTGAGCATACCCATGCCCACCGTGCTGAACATCTTTTGCGAGTATTGAAGTGCTAGCCGCTCATGCATGGCTTCTCCATCTTGACAAGGTCGGTTAGCCCATGGTTACAAAAAGCTGGGTTAATGTAATATGCACAGGTTCTTTTGTATATTGAATTGTCAGGCCGTTAGGTTGCTCGGACAAAATGCGCGAGGTCAAAGCAAAAGAGGATACTCGATGATGGTGGGGCACGGCCCCACCCCGTGAAACTATACACGAGACATATCATAAAGGTAGGACTATGACATGAACGAACAGGTGTATGCTCTCTCCGAGATTCCGCTTAAACAGGCTGCGTCGCTGGAACGCGCGCTCCGGGATATTGACCAGAGGCGGCTTTTGAACTTGCTGACGCGAACGCGAAAGTATTCGCGGCGCAGCCTACGAACGGTTGTCGAACGTGCCATGGCTCAGAACGCCATCCAGGCGGTGAAAGGGCGGCTCCACGACGGGACCATTGGCACGTTTGTCAATCGGAGGACCTTTCCCGCGCAATTCTCAGATTTCATCGACAAAGTCGCCACCGGCCAGGCGGACCTTTCCACGTCCGAACTTCGCAGATTACTTCAGGATGCCCCAAGGGGCACGCACAACTACACGCAAAAGGTGCTCAGACATGTCCACTCGAACCCGATACTTCTGCGCATGGCCGAGTGGTTCATCCGGGATCTGGACGGGTTCATCAAGCTGGCCGATGTGAGCCGGTTCAGCCCGTGCCAGATCCACGGGGAGGTCCGCGGCCTGCTCAACCTTCTTGCAGACAGACGGCCGAAGACGGTTCTGGAGATCGGCATCGGCAAGGGCGGCAGTCTCTACCTCTTCACAAAGGTCGCCGATTCCGCAGCAAGCTTGGCCACTATCGATCTTCGTATCAAGAACAGAAAGCTGCTGGGCTCGTTCGCGCGAAGACGGCAGCGAATCACGCTCATCGAGGCGGATTCCACTGCGCCCGAGACGACCGCGAGAATCCGCGAGATGTTCCCGGACGGCATAGACTTTTTGTTCCTCGATGGCGACCACTCGTATGAGGGCGTCAAGAAGGATTTTGTGAACTACTCTCCGCTCGTCCGCCATGGTGGATGTATCGCTTTCCATGACATTGTGGAAGACAACGATACCCGCTATGGCGTCCATACGGGTGGATGGTCCGGCAGCGTGCCGGCCTTCTGGCATGAGCTTAAACCGCGCTTCCGGCACGTCGAGTTCATCGACAACCCCGAGCAGGACGGGCTCGGCATCGGAGTGTTGTTCATACCAGAGACGGCTAGCCTGGGCACCAAGTCAGGAGAGGAATAAGCCCTACATTGAAGTAACCTGACAAACTTGCAGTAGTTTGGTCTTGCCACTCATAGAAGTGACCATCTTTGATCTATTAACTCTTCAAACAGACCACCAACTTCTGGAACGTCTATCCAATTTTGGAAAAACCGTTTTATATCCTTACGGTGAGCGGAAAGAAAACGTCCGCGACTCTTATGGGCACAGATGCCTTCAACGTCAATGAGTACAGGTTCCTGCTTGTGAATCAGAATATTGGTAGCCTTCATATCCCCGTGACTAATTCTTGCTGATTTCAGGCTTTTGAAAATATCAGCAATTCGGCGTGCAACTGCGGATTTCTCGTGGAGATCACCTTCCCTAAAGAAATCCAAAGCGTGAGGGCCGTCAAGATATTCACTTATGAAATAGGCTTTTCTTCGAAATGGGCCACAACGTTTCTCCAACATGGCAACCGGCCTTGGCGTTGGGATACCCAACAACAATAACAGATGTGCATTGCGCCAGGAATGGGCGGCTCGCGTTGGCATGACGCTCCGCCGGAGCCCATGGCCAAAACTTTTGATATTGTAACGTTTTACGACCAAATCGTGACCATCAAGTTCAATTCTGCCAACCGTGCACGTATTTCCTCTTTTGAGCAAGAGGCCGTTCTGCTTATCTAACAACCGATCAGGGTTTTCCAACAAGGCTTCCATCGTGTGTGTGTAATGGGCCCGCTTGCAAAGCATGAAACGGGTAAATGATTTTCGACAAACAATTTGGGTAGATTCCCGGAAAATTTTTTTAACATATCTTCTTATACGTTGCCTTCGGCAGCGCTCAATTTTCAACTGTAAATTGACAAGGATGTCATTAGTAATTTTCCATCCACGGGATTCGGCATAATCTGTGTAAAGGTCATGTACCAGAGAAGAGTCTTGTAATGTCAGTTGCGCGAATAATAGGGCCAAATTGTTCAAACTCTCTGGTACTTTCAGAGAATGGCACCTCTTGTTCCGTTTAATAGAAGCTCCATCGATGGAATAGATCGTATGGCTCTTGATAAGAAAATTATTCAGATGCAAATCTTGTTGTTTTAGCCCTGCCTGATGCATTTTAGCAAGGATTAGCACCAACTGGCGAAACAGATCACGCTTTTCCTCTGTGTTCTCGGTGGCATTCCATACTTCTTCAAGAGGACTGGCAGGATGAATATATTCAAATAATAAGACGCCGACTGCTGCACTTTTTGCATTTCCAACATATAGTAAATCGGCTGTCATAATGCCTGCTCTTAGTAACGCCCGAGTTCCCTCTACCTCTCGTCTAACATGACGATCAATTTGTAATGGTCGATAAAAGAATTTTGCAACGACCTGCTTTTTGCCCCACTTGCCTAACAATACTGCTCGCCTTCCCGGAACAATTCGTAGCAATCTTTCACAATGAAGAACACCATCACTACTTTCTAACGACAAAGAAAAAGGCAGTTCTATGCCGCGCCCTGCCTTTCGCAATCGTTTTTCATTATATGAATTCATTAAACCACAAAAGGATAGTTGGATTCTTTAACAAAACTCTCTAATAAAGGGCAATGCAGTGTCTTTTCACCTACCACGAAAAGACCTCGACTTCGTCGATAGACGGTCGCAATGGCTTTCTTCGGTACACCGAATAAATTGCAACAAATGTCATGCCATCGAGGGCAAATCGCAGGGTTTGACGATCCTCTTGTTCGCTGATAGACCCTGTGATCCTCAGCAGCACTTACCTCTCCAAGAGTCGCCTTCTCTTTCTCTCTTCTGTCTTGGCCATCATCTTGTCGGTGTGTCGCTTGATTCGGGCCGTTTTTCTCTTGATCCAGAACCATTGCAGGCGATCCCAAACATGAAGTTTACTTCTGTTTTTGTAAGATAGAAAAATGTAGACTCTATCTTCTGCATTAAAGATCTTATAAGGCAACGTATAGTTCAGCCTGGCAAGACTCTTTATCATCCATCGAAAGTTCAGAAACCTGCTTCTATCTATTCGTTGTAGGTCAAAAAGGGCAATTTTCGGGACATCCGATCCATTTTCATAATGAAGGAGAATATGAGTTGCATTGAAATCAAGGTCATTAAACCCCTCTTGATGCATTCTCTGGAGAAAGAGAGCGATCTCATTTATTAGAATTCTTTTCCTGGTCTCAGATCCTCGTCCCGTCAAGAATTCTGGCTCATCACGAAGCAAGTCTTCCAGGGAAATAAAGGGAGAAAAATCTTCGCTAATGAGAAAAGACTCCACCCAGAAGAAGCGGATGAATTTCTCTCCGGCAGCTACAGGCACAAGCGTTGCAAAATTATGTTTCCGAAAATCGCATATATTTTCGAATTCTCTTCGCCCTTGCGACACGACCAGTTTGTGAAAAAATAGTGTAAGCAGCCTTCGGATACCAACATGTTCAAGGTTGTGGCGCTTCAAATAAAGATATCTTACTTTGTTATGATTTCGGGCCTTGATACGAACTACAGACCTTGCTTTAATCTTTTTGATGGTTTCGCCACACCGGTATTGCCATACGGATTTAAAACTATGAAATCCGAAATTTTTTAACAGTTGCTGATAGTCGCAGTTAAGAATCAGACCGTTTGCTTCTACCCGGTCGACAGATGAAGAAAAGTCCTTCATACCTTGCCTTTTCTCCTGACTCTCTGATACACATCGAGCACTTCGCAAATATGTTTCTCCATGGTGAAACCTCTAGCTTTCGAGGCAGCATTTTCTCCCATCCTGGATCTCTCAGGTCCGGGGTCAAGGGCCTCAATCCGGCTTGCCAATTCTTCCGGTTCCTCTGTTTTCAGTATATAGCCATGCTGTCCGTCCTGAATCAGTTCAGAAGCACCACAGGTCCTAGTGGTGATTACAGGCAACCCACAGGCCATGGCCTCTAAACAGACATTGGCAAAGGTATCATAAAGGGTGGGAAGAACAAAGATATCCGAGGCAGCGTAATATTTTTCAATATTCTTTTTCGGCCCCAGGAATAACACCCGGTCATCTAACGAGTTTCGCAAAGCCCATCTTTGGTAAGGCTTTTTATTATCATTTCCGACCACCAAAAGTCTAGTTTCCTTTTTCTTCAACAAGGTCATGGCCTTAAGGATTGACTGAAGCCTCTTAAGCTTAAAATTGTTTGATACAAAAAGGAGAACCAGCTCATCTTTTTTTATGCCATACTTGCTCCTAACAACTGCACAGTATTTTTCCTTAACTGCCGGATGGAACCTCAAAGTATTGACGCTATTGTAAATGACCTGTATCCTTTTGGGGTCTACTCCATAGTGTTCAATAATGTGCCCCTTGACCAGATGGGAAAGGGCCATGATGACCTTGCACCCTCGATTAACAAAGATTCTTTTTTCCAAATAACCCAGGGCAAGGTGTCTGGGACCGATTGCTTTAAACCGACGAACCGCAGAATTCGGATACCGGCGCAAAAGCTGGACGGGACTTATGCCATCTGAAACTCGATATACATCCTGATAAAAAATCCTTTCCATGCTGTGAATCACGCTAAATCTCATCCTCGACAACATCCGGTTAGAAAAAAAAGCGAAGGAGAGATGCTTCATTGGGGAAGAGAAGTGAAGCATTGGAACACGATGAATCATTACTCCCATCTCTTGCTCCCAGACGTTGGCGAAAACATGAACCTCGTGGCCTGCACGAACCAATTCCCTGCTCAGGAAGACAGTATATCTTTCTAGGCCTCCAATTGATAGAGAGAATTTCTTACATACCAGCGCTATTTTCAGTGTTTTCCCTTGCAAATCATCAACCTGATCAATTCATTGATTGGCGACAACTCCCCTTTTGGACAGGCAAGTATAGAAAAAATTGATTGTTGCTCCACTCACAGTCCCTACAAGTGGAATACCATGTGCAAGATATAGAATGGCTATATCCGAATCTCCCAAAGGCTGTAACTTGTTAAATACGCACTATTATTGCGTGTCATGTCCATTTTGTGTGTACGGATTTGCGAGCAAATCCGTACAGTGGCCTATTAGGCTTTGTTGGCACGGTTTTCGCCGGATTGTCTTTCAAGTAATTGGACCAACAATCATGATGCGATTCTTCTCTTTTATATCGTCAGCCAGCGATTCGGTGACACAGAAGGCCTCTTGCAGGAGCCCTAGCTTCCGTCTCTCAACATAGGCCAGAGGCTTCAGTGGACAGATTCCCCGGTTGAACAGGACATTTCCTGCTACCCACGAGGCTTTTCCCTCTGGCTCGTGAAATGAATTTCTCAACCGATCCAAAATCGTTTCATATCGATACTCCTTGACACATACTCTACGATCATTGACAGTAATATCACTAACCATTGAAATAATGGTCTTTGGCGAGTACGTAAGTAGCTTTGCCCGCTGGGAGTGGACCTTTTCTCTGTGGGCCTCCAAGATTGCCATCAGATGATCTTCTCCCATCTCCCTACGACGATAGATCTTCAGACTGGCCCGCCTTCCGATGGTAAAAAGGGTACACTCCTTGAGACATTTTTTGGCGAGCCGCTTGTGACGACGTTTGACTACTTTCTGGACCATCATCTCCACCTGCCTCAGGCAACTATCGAGGTTCCCACCAAAGGGGACCTGTCCTTGGCCGTAGGCAAGCAAGAATAACTTCTTGGCTTCATCATCTAGCAAGAAGCCCAGGACATAGAAGATTTGCGCTATATTCCACAAGCGCTTTGCCTGGGATACCTTGAGTTGTTTTCGTGCCTGATGAAAATCTATAAAATAGAGAGACATACCACCCTCATCAGTGACAAGAAAGTTCCCCCCATGAAAGTCCCTCTGAAAAAGGCCGATATCATGAATCTCTCGGGTCTTTTCGGCCAGTAACCTGAGCATCTCATTTTTTTTCTCTGTCTGGTCCGATCTGCGGAACCGATTTTTGCAGAAATCGACGAGGTCTCTGGTTCCCTCAATGGCCTCGGCAATGAAAAAGCTCTCCTTGAGGATCCCATGCTTTCGTCTTTCAATAATCCCCAATGCCTTTGGCGTCAGGATCCCTTGTTGCGACAGGAATCGGGAAATCAGCCATTCCCTCCTGGCCCCTGAGGAACGGATCAGGTGTTTGAATCCC
This sequence comes from Desulfobacterales bacterium, assembly GCA_030668805.1. Lineage (GTDB taxonomy): Bacteria > Desulfobacterota > Desulfobacteria > Desulfobacterales. The sequence goes on along the minus strand of DAOVEU010000004.1, from coordinate 7,645 downwards.
TGCAAGCCACTAAGGATGCGAAACTTTTTGACAAATATTGTCTTTCCTTCCCAGACAGGGAGTGTTGCAGCCCATCGAACTCTGGAATCCTTTAGAACACGTCCTTCATTGACGGCTGCATGACGTTCCAGGTCATCAAAAAACCGGCCCGTCAGAACTGGCATCAGTCCAGGGTTGATGACGCCCTGGAGATCCCCTTCTCTTACACGTATCCAACCAGATTCACCACTTTTCATGGTCCCTTTGTACTTCATATACGTAACTGCGTGATAAACCATTTCAACTTTGATATCTGCCATTCGAGATTCTTGAATCTTAACATGGTTGTCTTTGTAAGGAAGTTACGAAAGCGCCAGTCTCACGCCTTTCACAATCGGGCTCTCCTTTTTTCTTTGCGCCGTTGTCGTCTGGCCAAATCTTCCGGGTATAAATATGGATAGTGCCGTTTCCACCGCTTGTGAAACCAAAACCACTGCTCCGGATATGCTCTTACCGCCTTTTCGATAGCTGAGGTCATAATCTGTGTATTTGCCTTTAAGTCAGCACGCAAGTCCTCTGTTCTTTTCAGTGTAAGAGGTGGTTCTACGACTAAGGTGAGCCCGGCGTCTGCTTCCCTGATACAGAAAACTGGCAGGACTGGGCAATCGTATCGTCTAGCCAGTAAAGCAGCGACGGGAGTCGCAGTAGCGGTTCGGCCGAAAAAAGTAACCTCAACTCCTCGTGAGAGTTTGGTTCCCTGGTCGATCAATAATCCCAGCGCTTTCCCCTGGAGTAGCGTCCGAGCCATTTTGGGTAATGCCCGTTTCTTATTTAGGATAATATTGCCAAAATTACTCCGAAGTCTATGAATCCAGCGATCAAGTGTTTTGGACTGAATCTGTCTGGCCACCAATAATAGGGGCTTCTGGAGATAGCAAGAAACAAATAGGGGAGCCATTTCCCAGTTTCCCAAGTGACCTGAAATCATGATAATGCCTTTTTGCCCACCTGTAGCATAAAGCAGATTCTTTTTTCCCTTGATTCGAACTTTGCCCAGTATGTCCTCCCTGGAAAAACACGTCATTTGGCAAATCTCCAGAACAGTAACCCCCAGGTTTTGAAAAATACGCCTGGAGAGTCTCCGGTTGCGATCCATGGACCATTCAGGATGGGTAAATTGCAAATTGCGCCTCACGATGCGTCGATGACGCAGATCTACGAAGTATACAAGCATCCCCAATAACTTGCCAACACCAACAATACGCTTTTGTGGGATATTTGCAATAAAAGCTGTTAACATGCTCCGTAAGCCTTGAGGCTTACCCGGTCTTTGTTGCCCTTGTTCTTCTCTTTTCCCTCCCATAGGTATCCTCATAAAATCGCTTCACGATTTTATATAACGAGTAACAAAGAGTAGCCAAGCTGTCAATGCCCAACACAAGGGGCATTTTAGGGGATCTCGCGCAAGCCCTAACAAAGATAATATGAAACGGGCGAGGGTTAAGGACTCGCCCTAACCGTGACACGGGGAATGGAAATCCTGGAGCGCACCATCGACTCCATCACCGGGAAGGACACGGGCGTGACCGCATGCGTGGCCTAAAATCAGCATATGTTGAGACGATAAACAAAGTAATGCTGTTGTAAATATGTTCAAAATATAATATTATGATATAATGTAATATTTTGGAGTATTTTTTATGATCCCGGAATGAGTTGGAGTGAATAAAAAAAATTGAAAATTCTTCATCTTTTAAGCAACTTTAAATACACAGGTCCGGCAGAGCTTGCACTGGATTTAGTATGGGCATTAAAACAGAGAGGTCATGAGGTTACTTTTGCAATCGGGAAAGCACCTGAACCTGGGACGTACGGTCTAAAAGAAAAAGGAGAGGAAAGAGGAATTGAGCCAACTACAGATTTCATACTGAATAAGCACAGGAATATTCTTGACAATCTCCGGGTTTTTCCTATTTTTGTTGATTTTTTGAGGAAAGAAAATTTTGAAATTATCCATACCCATCAAACCAATGATCATAACCTCGCAGGTAAGGCTGCCCGTAAAGCTTTCCCCCGGTTGCCAATAGTTAGAACTTTTTACGGAAATGAAATATTAAAGCCTTCATTTGCCGATAAAAAGCTCTTTACAAAGCTTGTAGACGGATTAATCGTGCTTTCAAAAAAGGCTTATTCAGATTTCACAGACAAGTTTTTATTCCCAACCGAAAGAATCTGGAAGCTTGAAGGATTTGTAGATTGTACGCGGTATAATCCAGATACGGTTCAGGAAATTAGGTCTTCATTTGGAATTGATAAATCCGAAATTGTACTAGGAATAGTTGCTCGAATGCAGAGACACCGCAGATATGAAGCCCTATGGGAAGCGGTAAAAATTGCTATTGAAGAAATTCCGGATTTAAAAATAGTGGTAATCGGACGGGGGACTCACAGGAAAAAAGTCGGATTTGATCCCGTCAAAAAAATGGGGCTTACAAATAATGTCATATTCACTGGATACAGAAGAGATGATTACATTCAAACACTTGCCTCTATAGATGTAAAAATATTCCTCGTTCCAGGTTCAGATGGTTCCTGTCGAGCTGTGAGACAGGCAATGGCAATGGGTAAACCTGTGATAGCCGCAAAAAGGGGAATGTTACCCGAGATTATCGAAGATGGCCACACTGGCTTACTAATAGAAGACACCCCTGAAAACCTTGCCCAGGCAATGATAAAAATGATAAAAAATTCAGAACTGCGAAACAAACTTGGAAAAGCTGCGCTGGAAAAAGCCAGAACTGACTATTCCCTCGATAGACATGCCCAAAAAGTCGAGGAAATTTATATCTATTTAAAATCACTTTAAAAATGCTCAGGGAATGAGAATACTGCTTGTTCAGACAAGTTTCCTGGGAGATACAATTCTCTCTACTCCTGTTATTTCTGGCATCAAAAAGATTTATCCCGATGCTGAGCTCTGGATGATGACAACGCCGCTTGCCTCGTCGCTTGTCGTGCGGGATCCGCTTCTTGCTGGAGTTCTTACGTATGACAAGCGAGGACAGGATGCGGGAGTCTCTGGTCTGTTGCGAATGGACCGTCGAATCAGGGCGATGAGGTTTGACAGGGTGTATTCGCTTCATCGTTCTTCCCGCACGTCGATGCTGCTCTGGCTTTGCGGCATTCCAGTTCGCGTCGGATTTGCGAATGCCAAGCTCAGCTTTCTCTATCATGAGATACGAGAACGAAATCCTAAAGACCATGATGTAGTCCGCAATCTGTCATTGCTTTCCGGGGAGATTTCTCTCGAGTCACTCGAAGCGGAACTCCGTTTATTCCCGCCCTTGAGAGACGAGCTTGACAATGACATTAACAGAATGCTGCCTCAGCCTGGTGGTTATGTGGTACTTGTGCCCGGAAGTGTTTGGAAAACCAAGATGTGGCACTGGAGGGGGTATCGTGAGGTAGCTCAGTTTTTGCTCAAACGAGGTTTTGCGGTGGTTCTCCTGGGAGCGCCATCAGATGAAGAGGTGAACGCCAGGGTAGCTCAAGGGTTTGAAGTCGTCAATCTTGCAGGAAAAACGAGTATTGCAGACGCGATGTACATTATAAAGAATGCAAGGCTCGTTGTGTGTAACGACAGCATGGCCCTTCATATTGCATCTGCATTCAAGGTGCCAAACGTTGCAATTTTTTGTGCAACATCCCCGCAATTTGGCTTCCGCCCATGGAAGAACAAGGCAATCGTGATGGAAAAGGACCTTGCTTGCAAGCCTTGTAGCCGGCATGGGGGAAAAACGTGCCTGACAGGAACTGAGGCTTGCATGAAGGAACTTTCACATGTTGAAGTAATAAGCGCGACTAAAACATTGCTGGATATTCAATGAGTACGGCACTAACCAAGACATACGATTCGTATCATTTCGGATCGGCATCGGATCTTACTGACCGACAATTGAAGCAGCTCGTTAGACTATTCAATACGCCTACAAATACCGTTGATTCGGTCCTTGGCGGAAGAAGCTCAGTTACCATTGCCCAGATTGAAGGGATAGGATCTGTGGTCGTTAAGTATTATACCCGTGGAGGGCTTCTTCGATACATGGTCAAACGAAGGTACGTGAAGTGGGGGAAAACCCGTTGCCAGATTGAGTATGAGCTATTGCAAAAAGTAAGGAACCTCGGTGTAAGCGCCCCTGAACCGATTGCCTATGCCTTCCAGGGCAGCTTGTTTTATAAAGGGTGGCTGGTAACCAGAGAGATTAAACAGAAACAAACACTTGCTGAACTCAGTTGTGCAGATGAGGAACATGCTCAGATTGCGATGAAAGAGCTCATCAATCAGGTCTCCACTCTTGTCAACAATAATATCTTTCATGTTGATTTGCATCCTGGCAATGTATTGGTGGACAGTGATAACAGAGTATTTCTCCTTGATTTTGACAAGGCCTGTCTTTCTCGGAAAAACAAAAACAAGCTACGAGATCAATACCTCAGTCGTTGGCGGCGCGCGGTAATCAAGCATCGGTTGCCGGAGATGCTCTGCGAAATGATGTGCACCGGACTTAGCAAAAATTACGAAGTCAAGTGAATAATGGAGAGATAGGTATGGTCACCACTTCCACTCAAAAGCCACCTTCGGATGCTTCGATTCTGCTCATCCTGATGGGATCTCTGGGGGATGTGGTGCGAGGGCTCTGTTTAGTGTCTCATATTAAGAATAATCTGCCACAGAGCAGGGTAACGTGGCTCATAGAGCCTAAATGGGCTGAACTGGTGGACTTTCATCCACAGATTGATAAAATGATTGTCTTTAACCGTCCCAGGGGTGTTCCGGCGGTATGGAATCTGTATAAGGATTTAGCTCAAGATCACTTTGATATTACCCTCGACCTTCAGCGTCACTTCAAGAGTGGCTTTTTCTCGCTGCTTTCCAGGGCAAAAAGACGGGTTGGTTTTAATCGACGAAATGCAAAGGAGTTTAATTGGCTCTTTAATAATGAACAAATTGATTACGTTAGCGACGAATTGCCTAAATTGCGTCATTATCTGAAGTTTACAGAATACCTGGGGTTATCCGAACCAACTTTACTGGAATTCGGGTTTTCTTCGCTTGATTTGAAGGTTACTGTGCCGAGTATCGTCACTGAGATAAGCGATCCCTTTATCGCTGTTGTGATGGGCTCCTCCTGGGAGTCAAAAGACTGGATATTTGAAGGGTATTGTGAATTGGTGAAAGATATTCTCTCTTCTGGAGAGAGGCAGGTTGTGCTCCTTGGCGATCATTCGAAGCGGACTTCTGCTGCCAGGCTCTTTGAAAAGATTGGCTCCTCAAGGCTGATCAATCTGGTTGGCAAGACATCGCTTCTTGAACTTGTCGCCGTACTCAAGGCGGCCGCAGCCGGTGTCGGCCCCGACTCCGGACCGGCTCATCTGGCGGCAGCGGTGGGGACTCCGTATGTATCGATTTTTGGTCCAACATCGCCGAGACGAGTAGCACCCTATGGAAGTGAACACCTTGTGGTTCAGTCCGCAGTGAGCTGTGCTCCCTGTTATAAGAAGCGATGCCCTGGTCTTGACAGGCTCTGCATGCGCCTTGTGAGTGTTGAAGCGGTAGAGGAAAAACTTTCGGAAGCGCTTGCGATGCGTGGTGTGAGATAGCCATAACAACTTATAGATCTTCACATATTAAATTTCAAAAAAATTCCCCGCAACCTGCCCGCCATTGTCATGGGTGTGGGCATTGCAGTTCCCTTGCGAGCGAGGCGCTGGCAGGCGGGTCCCCCTTTACGAAAGGGGGAAGTTTTGGATTCCCCCTTTTCTAAAGGGGGGTTAGGGGGGATTGTGAAATTATTTATCTGAAAAACTATAGTTGCAAATGAGGGTTCTTATATGAAGACAAAGACGCTAGCTGAATTGGCTGGGCATGTTGGTGGGCGGGTTTGTGGGGACGCAAGTTTGACAATTTCCTCTGCATCGACACTTGAGCGGGCAGGCGAGGGGAATATCAGCTTTCTTGCCAACCCCAAATATGCCAAACTACTGAGAACTACCAAAGCCACGGCTGTGGTGGTGGGAGAGGAGCATGAATCCCCGGCTGCGCTGCTAGTAGTAGATGATCCGTACTACGCGTTTACACAAATAGTTGTTCTATTGCACGGACACAGGGAACACAAGAAAACGGGAATCAGCAGCAAAGTTTCCATAGCCGAAACAGCCGTAGTGGGCAGGGATACTCACATCCATGATTTTGTGACTATTAGCGATAGTGTTCGAATTGGCCACAGGTGTGTTCTTTATCCCGGGGTTTTTATCGGGCCGGATGTCGAGATAGGTGACGATTGTGTTCTTCACCCAAATGTGGTCATTTATGAGCGGTGTGAGATTGGAAACAGGGTAATTATTCAAGCGAATGCAACGGTCGGAGAGGATGGGTTTGGATTTGCGACACATAAGGGTGAGCACCACAAGATTCCACACATAGGTAGAACTCTCATTGAGGACGACGTGGAGATTGGGTCAGGATCTGCCATTGAGCGCGGAGCATTTGATGATACTGTGATAGGTACTGGAAGTAAGCTCGGGGATTCGGTGGTGATAGGCCATGGGACAAGAGTCGGTCCGTATTGCCTGATTGTGGCTCAGGTGGGCATTGCGGGTTCCACAACCCTGGGGCATCATTGTGTGGCCGGAGGACAGGTTGGTATTACCGGCCATATCAGAGTCGGAAACAGGGTTACTATTGCAGGTCAATCCGGGGTAATGGGCGACCTACCGGACGGTGCCGTGGTGTTGGGCACACCTGCATTTGATGCAAAGAAAGCAAAGCGTGCATATGTAGTGCTCAAGTCCCTGCCTGTCATGCAGAAGAGTTTCCGGGAGCTTGAAACTCGCGTCTCCAGTCTTGAAAAAACCGAGAAGTGATAGGTGAAGATAGTAATTCTCGGCAAATGTGTAATGTCTTGAGATTGCTTCGCTTCGCTCGTCTGCCCTATTTTTTCACCTTACTTTTACGATGCTGGATATATGCATCGCGAAGCGCCTCGTACGGATTAATGGCTGCCTTCTTGAGAGACTCGTAATCACCAATTTTGAAAGAGGTCTCGTTTACGACCTCGTAGGCATTGATCCCCACGGCCGCTTCCATGGGTTCAACGTAAAAAACAGGATTCAAGAAGTAATCTCCGACCAAACCCACGGAGTCGCGCAGGGTGGAGGGGCCCAGAAAGGGCCACACAATGTAAAACCCGTTGCCGATTCCATAGGCCCCAAGCGTCTGACCCAGGTCCTCCTCACTGGGATTCAGTTTGGGGTATTTTTTTGCCGGGTTTCCAAAGCCAAGCACGCCCACTGTGCTATTTAACAGGAAACGAACAGATTCGGCACCGGCCGCTTGCCATTTCCACTGAAGGATGCAACTAACCAATCGGATAGGTGTGGTGAGGTTGGTGAAAAAATTTCTTACACCAGTCCTGACAGGGCTGGGAACTACCGCCCTGTATCCCCTGGCCACAGGCTTCAGAATCCAGAAGTAGAACTTGTCATTGAAGTGAAACATGCCCCGGTTCCAGATTGCCAGGGGGTCTGCCACCTGTACCTTATCTTCTTCAAATTCATCGTCAAACAGATCGAATTCATCATCAGAAAAAGCGTCATCAGAATCATC
>DAOVEU010000098.1:0-6766 GCA_030668805.1 Desulfobacterales bacterium | reverse complement strand
GTACTATGAACTATCCCAAAATGCGTCCTGTCACTGCGTTTCCTGTGATGTACTCAGGCAAAGAGATGATCTGTTTGAAGGACGCAAGCGGTCTTGCTGAGAATACCATTGTTGTGCCCAAGCCGGTCTTTTTCATCATATCCTTGCTGGACGGAGAAAACTCTGTTCAGGACATCCAGGCCGCCTACATGCGCAGATTTGGAGATATGCTCTTTTCCGACCACATACAGAAGTTCATTGACGACCTGGACAAGAATCTCTTCTTGGAAGGCGAGCGATTTCAGGCGTATCACCAAAGGTTAAAAACCGAGTTTAAGAATGCCGCCACCCGTCCCTTCCTGCATCTGGGAGACGGACCTCACCATGACTCCCCGCGCCTCAAAAGGGAGCTTGCTTCCTATTACAGCCACCCTGACGGGCCGGGGGACATATCTCCGGAGATTCCCACAGGGAACATCAAGGGCATCATGGTGCCCCACATTGATTACATGAGAGGTGGCCCGTGTTATGCGTGGGGGTACAGGGGTATGGAAACCCTTGACGATGTGGATACCTTCATCATCTTAGGCATCAACCATATGGCCGCCGAGCCCCTTTTTTCAGTTACCCCCAAGCCCTTTGAAACGCCTCTGGGATTGATGGATACGGACAGGGATTTTGTTCGGGCATTGATTGAAAACTGTAACCAGGATCTGCTTGAAGGGGAATTCTATCATCGGGGTGAGCATTCCGTCGAACTTCAGACGGTATGGCTCAAGCACTTATACGCAGACAAAGACGATGTGAAAATCGTGCCTGTGCTTTGCGGAAGTTTTGACGGCTTCATAGCACGGGGGATCTCTCCTATTCAAGATGTTAGGGTTTCTGGTTTTGTCAACACTGTAAAGGAGACCATCGCGGCTTCAGGTAGGAAGGTATGCCTCATGGCAAGCGTTGATCTTTCTCATATTGGTCCCCAGTTTGGCGATGAGCGTCGTGTCTCACCTGGAGATCTGAACGACATACGGGGCGCTGACCTCGAAATCTTGAGGTCTGTTGAGGCCCTTGACAGGGAAGGTTTCTGGCAAGGTATTGCAAGGGATGCCAACAAGCGGCACATCTGTGGGCTTTCCGCCATTTATACCTTGCTCAGCATTATAGAAGTTAGGGGCGGGAAGCTCTTAAAGTATTCCCAGTGGCGGGATGAGCAGGGGTGGGGTTGTGTGACCTTTGCGAGCATGGTTTTCTGTCAGTAAGGAACGGACTTGGGAAGATTGTCAGGAAGGCGAGAGGGGATTGCCCATGTATGGATTTTACGGCCGTATTTTGTTTGTAGACCTGACGCGCAGGAGCTTTAGTTTTAAACCCCCTGATGACAATGTGCTGACGGAGGCTCTGGGCGGAAAAGGGCTTGCATCTCATCTCCTCCTTAGCTTGAATCCACCCCGGGTAGACCCCTTGAGTCCGGGGAATCACCTGATCTTTGCCACCGGGCCTGTGTGTGGCGGCCTGATTTGGGGCTCATCCAGGTACGGCGTTTTCACCAAGTCACCCCAGACCGGCTTCTATTCTGAATCGTACGCAGGGGGGCGCACCCCTGAGGCTTTGGATGCTGCCGGGTATGACGCTGTCGTTATCAAGGGAAAGAGCAAGACCCCCACGGTCTTGGTAATTGACCCACAGGGTGTGGCCTTCCAGGAGGCAGGAGACATATGGGGGATGGATACCTATGAGAGCGAAGATGAGGCGATCAAAAGGTTCGCCAGGAAGAACGGCAACAGGAGATTTCGAACCGGAGCCGTGGTCATAGGGCCAGCAGGGGAGCATCAGGTATGTTTTTCGGTCATAGAGAACGACTATTGGCGCTCTGCTGGCCGGACCGGTGCAGGGAGCATCATGGGGAGCAAGAGGCTCAAGGCGATTGTGTTTCAGGGGGACTGCAGGCGGAAGCTGGCCGACAGGAATGCAGTAAAGATGTTCGCCAAACACTTGGCTGCAGAGGCTAAAGAGCATCCCCTGGTCGCGGCCTATAAAAGTAAGGGCACCCCAGGGATGGTTAAGGTCATGAATGAAGCAGGGGGGTTTCCCACGCGCTACTGGTCAGAAGGGACCTATGAAAAGTGGCAGCAGATCAGCGCCGATGCCCTCCATGAGCGCTGTGAGGTAAGGCCCCGGGCCTGTTTGAAATGCTTCATGGCCTGCGGTCGTATGACGAAGGTCAGGTCCGGGCGTCATGCCGGCCTTCGACTTGAGGGACCCGAATATGAGACCATCTATGCCTTTGGGGGGCTTTGTGCCATAGATAGCATCGAGGAGATTATCTATCTCAATGACATCTGTGACCGGCTCGGGATGGACACCATCACTGCTGGAAACCTTTGCGGGCTAACCATTGAGGCTGCCCGCCGGGGCAAGATTGATTATGCGATCGACTATGGACAGGTGGATGCGATTGCCGGGTTATTGAAAAAGATCGCCTTTCGGAAGGGGATAGGGGATCTCTTGGCCCGGGGAATCAGGGCGGCTTCTGAGGAATGGGGCCTTGAAGATATAGCGGTTCATGTAAAAGGTCTGGAACCTGCCGGTTACGACCCCAGAGTCCTCAAGGGCGTGGGGCTCGGGTATGCGACCTCTGATCGGGGTGCCTGCCACTTGAGAGCCACCTTTTACAAGCCAGAACTATCCGGTATGATCGACCCGGATGCCATCGAAGGCAAAGCAGCCATGTTTGTAGACTTTGAGGACCGCTCTACCCTTTTTGATGCTTTGATCCTGTGTCGTTTTTATCGGGACCTTTATCCCTGGGAGGCCCTGTGTGAAATTGTGCAGGGGGTTACGGGCATTGAGGCCCACAAGACGAGACTCAAGGCCATCAGTGCCAATATCTCAAACATCGTACGAAAATTCAATATCCAGGAAGGGCTCAGGCGGGAGGATGACCGCCTTCCCAGCCGACTTTATAAAGAGGCCCTCAAGAGCGGCCACCAGATCAGTGAGGCCGAGCTTGAGAGGATGGTGACGGATTATTATCGTCTCAGGGGTTGGGATCAAAAAGGGAGGCCAATTATCAACTCGATTTAACCAATATTCCACCATTCCAATTGTGAGCGAAGCGAACTAAGTTCTCGAAATCGTTATTCGATTCTTGATTCGCGGTTCACGTCACGCCTTCCAGCAATTTGTGCTGGACCTTAGCAAATTGTATCTTGAATACTCTGCCCTACGCAAGGGATCTGACACGATATCGTGCATCCACACTTATCCCGAATTATTTTGAGCGCAGGCCCCAAAAACTTCTTGACAATAGAAATTGACGTTCTATATTATGATCATAAGCTCATAATAATGAGAGGACCTATAATGCCCAGACCAAGAATACCTCGTTTTGTGCAAGGTGGTCCCATGGCAAATGCTTTCAGGCCCCAGGGGATTCCGGCGCGGGACCTGGCAGAAGTCGTTGTTCCCATTGAAGGGCTTGAGGCCCTCCGTTTGAGCGAGCTTGAGAAATTGGACCAGGAAACTGCTGCTGCTCGCATGAATGTATCTCGGCAGACCTTCGGCAGGGTCCTTGCTGAAGCAAGGGAGCTGGTGGCCGAAGCGCTTGTGATGGGAAAGATGATCAGGATTCAAGGGGGTTCTTACACCCTCCCTGGTGTTGGCAGGTTGCGTAGAGGAGGTCGGGGCCGCCGGGGGAGACATGGACCAGGCGGTTTTTGACACGATTAAACAATCGGAAGGAGGTGTTATATATGCCAGGCTTTGATAGAACAGGTCCTCTGGGCGAAGGCCCGAGGACAGGTCGAGGATTAGGGATATGCGGCACGGCCAGGGCGACTCCGAGTTTGGATGTCCTTCCGGGCCGGGCGGTTAGACTGGTCGGCCCAGTTGCTGGTTGGGGTCCGGGTCGGGGCGGCGGCCGGGGCGGTCGAGGCGGCCGAGGTCGCGGTCGTGTGTTGGGAAGGTAATAGTTCGTCTCCATTGACACCCCCCTCCCCTGGAGGGAGGGGGGGCACTTTTTTGGGTAAGAAAGCGAGGGCCTCAATTGAGAAATCATCTGATCTGGATGGACCTGGAGATGACCGGCATAGATCCTGAAAAGTATGTCATTCTAGAAATTGCCACAATTGTTACCGATGATAACCTGGAGCTTTTGGCGGAAGGCCCGGACATAGCCATAAACCATCCGGGAAAGATCCTTCTTGCCATGGATGAGTGGAGCAGGAGCCAGCATCAAGCATCGGGGCTAATAGATAAAGCCAGAGCCTCTCACTACAATTGCCAGCAAGCTGAAGAAAAGACACTGGAATTTCTCCATATGTATTGTCAAAAAGGACAATCTCCGCTGTGTGGAAATTCTGTCTGGCAGGATCGCCGGTTTCTGGTCAAGCATATGCCCTCGCTCAACGAATTCCTTCACTATCGCAATATTGATGTAAGCTCGATCAAGGAGCTGGTCAAAAGATGGTATCCGTCGGTTCCTTCCTTCAAAAAGCAGAAGGCCCATCTAGCGCTAGTGGATATCAAGGAATCGATAAAGGAGCTGAAGTATTACCGCCAAAATGTGTTTGTGTCGGAAGGAGGTGTTTCACATGCCAGGCTTTGATGGAACCGGTCCACTTGGAGGGGGACCCATGACAGGAGGTGGTTTCGGTTACTGTGGTACTGGCCGCAGGCCAAGGTATACACTTGGAGGCCGCCCCGTCTACGGTAGGTTTGGAGCCGGCCGCGGCCCTGGCTTCGGTCGAGGCAGAGGCTTCGGCGGTCTAGCCTATGGCTACTGGCCCTATGGCTACTGGCGGCCAGCTGCTGTTGATCCCAAGGCAGAACTTGCGGGACTTCAGCAGGAAGCCAACGATTTAAAGGCTTACCTCAAGGAGCTGGAAGCAAGGATCGCTGGACTCGAAAAACCTTCCGAATAAAACCTCTTTCAAACCGAACTAACGAAGGCCGACACCCCTGTGCCGGCCTTTCGATTAAGTTGTAAATACATTCCCCCTTGATTTCAATCATATAGGGTTCAATAATTCTTATTGGCAGAAACTTCTGATGCTGATGGGTTCTGATGCTGATGGGATGCTGATGGGGTCGGACCACGCCAACCGCTTGCCATTACACAAGAAACCCTCATAATTTGGGCCAAATAGGGCCTTAAAACGGGATTCTTGAGGTCAAAATCAGCCTTGTAAGAAAGCTGAGCGAGTTGAAGGGAAGAATCGATACAAAAAATCATTGACAAGCATTTCGTCATATGTCATGAAATATGACGATGAAAGTGTCACCTAATAACACATTTGAGAATATTCCCCACGTCGAGCGAATTGTGGATTTGGATAACCTTCTTGGTAGAAAATCCCACTTCCTCTTCGGCCCGCGCCAGACGGGGAAAACTTTTCTAATTCGCCATACTCTGAAAGGTGTGCGGGTTTACGATCTCCTTGACTCATCAATCTATCTGGCGTTGAGTCGAAATCCGGGGAGAATCGCAGAAGAACTCACGCCGCAGGATCGCATCATCGTGATCGACGAAATTCAACGCATCCCTGAGCTTTTGAATGAAGTGCATCGTCTAATTGAAGAGCGCGGCATTCGATTCCTGCTGACAGGGTCCAGCGCACGAAAGCTGCGCCGAGGGGGAATCAACTTATTGGGTGGTCGAGCGCGTACGAAATACCTGCATCCTCTTACATACAAGGAGCTAGGTGAACGCTTTGATCTGTTTCGTGGAATACAGCGGGGATTGCTTCCCTCTATCTATTTCTCGGATGACCCGCGCGCTGACTTGCGGGCCTATGCTGGGTCATACCTGCAACAGGAAATTGTAGCAGAAGGTTTTACGCGCAATATTCCTGCATTCAGTCGTTTTCTTCGAGTAGCTGCTTTGTGCAATGGTACCATCGTGAATTTTACCAATGTTGCCAATGACGCTCAGGTAGCCCGAACAACCGTGTACGAGTATTTTGAGATTTTGAAAGACACCCTGATCCTCCATGAACTTCCTGCCTGGCGAAAGTCAAAGAAAAGAAAGCCATTGGCTTCATCGAAGTACTATTTTTTTGACATTGGAGTTGTGTCTGCCTTACAGGAGCGGGAGTTTCGCCCGGGCACACCCGAATTCGGAGAGGCCTTTGAAACCTACATCTTGCATGAACTCATCTGTTATCGGGACTATATGGGAGGGGAACCGCTGAGCTACTGGCGGTCCACCTCCGGGTTTGAAGTAGACTTCATTATTGGTGATCACACTGCAATAGAAGTAAAGGCCAAAGAGAATCTGTCGTCGGCTGAACTAAAACCGTTGCGGGCGCTCGCTGAGGAGAAAAAGCTTAAGCGCTTTTTGTGCGTCAGCTTAGAGCCGCGTAGGCGAGAAATTGCAGACGTAACCATTCTTCCGTATATCGATTTCCTGGAACTGCTCTGGAGCGGTGAGTACTCTTAGCAAAGGGTAGCTTAGGTGAAGAAGGAAAAGGGGGACGGGGCTCAAAGGGGACATTCGTGCAGAACTTGCTTGACGACTTGACTGGTTTGGAAAGTTTGGGAACGCCCTTTAGTTTTACAGTTTCTAAGTAATCGTTTTAGAGCCGGTTCATGATGGCAAGAAAGTCGAAGATAGAGGCCTGCCCGCCACCTGCCCGCCATTGCCAGAGATGCCGGCACATAAGCTCAATGCTGTCTCAGGCGTTGGCAGGCGGGTCGCGAGCTCAGGCCTGCCCGCCATTGCCATGGCTGCGTGCGATTTTCGGGCGATGACAAGCAGGCGATGGCAGGCGGGCGAGGCGGGCGGGCACCT
>DAOVEU010000139.1:0-5794 GCA_030668805.1 Desulfobacterales bacterium | reverse complement strand
AGATTCATCGGCCGGATGGGACTCAAATTGGGTTTTTCATGGGTCGCCAGTCCCACGCCGTGTCCAAGCCCATGGCCGAAGTAATTGCCGAATCCCTTGGCGGTAATATGGTCTCGTGCAATCTTGTCCACAGCCTGTGTGCTTACCCCGGGCTTCATCCCTTCTATTGCCATGGATTGGGCGTCTTGCACCACCTGATAGACCTTCTTAAAAGTGTCGTCAGGTGAGCCAAGCACAATAGTGCGGGAAATATCCGAACAGTAGCCGTTAAGGCGTGCCCCCCAATCAAACAGGATGGGTTCCCCCCGTCCAATAGGTCGATCTGCAGGAATAGCATGGGGCAGGGCAGCGTTGGGGCCTGAGGCAACAATGGGAGGAAAGGCTACAGATTCTGCCCCGCTTTCCCGCAGACCCTTTTCCATGGCCCAGGCAAGCTCTTTTTCACTGGTTCCAACACAGAGGGTGTTGACCATTGTTTCAAATACTGATTCGGAAAGGGCAAGCGATTCCTTTATAGCCTCTATCTCTTGGGGCTCCTTTGTCATACGGAGCTCTTCGACCAGGTTCTCAGTGGGCACCAGAGATACAGATAGTGCCTCCTTTTTCAGATGCTCTTGAAATTTCTGGAACTGCAGGTATGATAGCCGGGCGCTTTCAAAGCCGAGACGCTTGGTTCGAAGCATCCACAGGATTTCCGGCAGCCACGAAGCCAGGCCCTCTTTGTAGCGATAGATCTCAAATTCAGGGGCTTCAATCCGGGCCTGGGTTTCGTATCGAGAGTCCGTTGCCAGGATCTGTCGCTCAGGCGTGATAAGCAGGGCTCCCGCAGACTCATTAAACTGGCCGTCTTCGCCGGTGAAGCCACTCAAATACCGGCGGTTTTCACCCTGCAATACCAAGAAGGTATCAAGAGCCTGGTCTTCGAGGCAGGTCCTGAGTTTTGCCAGCCGATAATTTTCAGTCTTTCCCAAAACTTTGTACCTCGTTGTTGTGTTTGTTGTGTTTAGCATAGACTCAACAAACCGAATACAATGGCTAACAGAACATGGGGGAAGGTGTCAAGGCTAAGGAATAAAACCCCTTGACAACAGGCCAATCTTTAATAATAAGCTGCCTCCAGGTTGGGTTTATTGAGTTTATTGGGTTTATTGGGTTGAAACACAACAGAGCCAGCAAACTGTGTAAATACAACAAATAGGCTCACAATGCGGTTTTCGTTAAATCCGAAATCCGAAATCCGAAATCGTATGATGCGTTCTGAATGCAATGACAAAGTAGAACGGCTTGTTCACAAAGGGGTCGCAATACCCAATCCCCGGAGTGTGCTGATCGGAGATGACGTTGAATTGGATCGCATTGCAGGCGATGGAGTGGTTATTTATCCGGGCTGCAAGATCTTTGGCGAAAAGACCCTGATCATGTCCGGGGCCAGACTTGGCTATGAGGGGCCGGTGACGGTCGAGGATTGCCAGATAGGGCCGGACGTGGAATTGAACGGCGGGTTCTTCCGCCGATCTGCCTTTCTTGAAAAGGCCAATGTGGGCTACGGTGCCCAGATCAGGGATGGGTGCATTCTTGAAGAAGAAGCCAACGGCGCCCATACGGTAGGTTTCAAGCAGACTATCCTGTTTCCTTTTGTGACGGTGGGGAGCCTCATAAATTTTTGCGATTGCCTCATGGCAGGCGGAACCAGCCGGAAGAATCACAGTGAGGTGGGAAGCTCTTACATCCACTTCAACTATACGCCGAATCAGGATAAAGCCACCCCTTCTTTAATTGGCGATGTCCCTCGGGGTGTGATGCTAAATCAGCCCCCCATCTTTCTGGGGGGGCAAGGGGGCCTGGTTGGGCCTGTGCGGGTGGAATACGGGACGGTCATTGCGGCAGGGGTGGTCTATCGAAAAGACGCTCTTGATGGCGGCAAGCTCATCTTGGGCCATGGCCCGTCAGTTAGGGAGGACCAGGACCGTCATTTCGTGACGAATTTTTATTCGGGCCTCTACTTTCACATCAAATGTCAGACAATAAACAACATAAATTACATTGCAAACCTTATGGCCCTCAGACAGTGGTACATAGGGGTGCGCTCCCAGTTCTTTGGAGGCGACCCCATGGGTCAAATGTTGTATGAAGGTATCCTGGACAAATTGGAGATGGCCATTAAGGAGCGAATCGAGCGTTTTAGGGCACTCGTTCAGAAGATGCCTGAATCTGCTGAAAAATACAGAAAGATAGTGAAAGAGAGGGGTAATGAAAGGCTCTTGCGGCAAAAACAGGAGTTGTTTGACAGATGGCAGGACGTGGAGGCCGCACTGGCAAGGAGTCGGGAGGATGGAGGAGATTCCTCCCACAGAGAGCCTTTCTTGGAACAGGTCAACAGGCTCATCAAAGAAAAGGGCTGTGATTACGTAGCAGTCATCCATGGGTTGGATAAGTCCTGGTCTGCCAGGGGAACCAAATGGCTCCAGGGCATTGTCGATGCGGTAAATGAAAAGGTCCTTGAACTCTTGCCGTCTTTCAAACGCGAAGTGACTTAGTTCGCTTCGCTCACAATTGGCCTGCCCTGGCGCTTCGGCTTATTATGAGCTACCAAGTCAGTAATCCAGGTCTGGGCCAGGGAATAATGGAATGATGGAACAGTGGAATTCCATCATTCCGCACAAAGGGCACAGAAAACTGCCACTGAAACACATATGATTACAACGAGTTGTAGACATTCCGAGACGTTATAATTATGGGAAGGCTCTTCGGTACAGACGGCATCAGAGGCGTGGCCAATGAATACCCCATGACCTCTGAGATGTCCTTAAGAATCGGATGTGCAACGGCGCATTTCTTCAAACGACAGGATCACAAGACCCGAATCATTATCGGAAAAGACACCCGGATATCGGGCTACATGCTTGAGTATGGCCTGGTTTCAGGGATCTGTTCGATGGGTGCTGATGCCTTTCTGGCAGGGCCGTTGCCCACCCCCGGGCTGGGTTTCATCACGAGGAGCATGCGCTTTGATGCAGGGATTGTGATTTCGGCCTCACACAACCCGTTTCAGGATAACGGGATTAAGATTTTCAACGGAGACGGATTCAAACTTTCAGACGAAATGGAGTCTGAGATTGAACAATTGATTCTTGAAAGTAACATACTTCCACTGCCCACATCAAAACAAGAACCGGGCAAGGTACACAAGGTACAGGATGCCTGTGATCGTTATATGGTTTTCTTAAAGGACGCATTTCCAAAACACGGCTCCATGCAAGGGATGAATATTATCCTTGACTGCGCCAATGGGGCGACCTTCAGGGTGGCCCCTTCTACCTTTGTCGAGCTCGGGGCCAGCGTCAAGACACTCTCTGCTGAGCCTGACGGCAGGAATATCAACGCCAACTGCGGTTCTGAATATCCTGAGAGGCTGGCTGAACAGATCGTAAAAGACAAGGCCGACGTAGGATTCGCTTTTGATGGGGATGGGGACCGTGTCACTACTGTGGATGAAACAGGGGGAGTGCTAACAGGCGACCAGATACTGGCCATCTGTGCCAGGATGATGAAAGAGGAGAGTCGTCTGGCCAACAATGTGGTCGTAAGCACGGTCATGAGCAATATCGGCCTTGGGCTTGCCTTAAAAGAGCTTGGTATTGAGCATGTGACAACCAGGGTGGGCGATAGATATGTCCTGAAGCAGATGCTGGCAAGAGGGGCGCGCATTGGGGGTGAGGGGTCCGGACACATGATATTCCTGGACCACCACACCACCGGAGATGGGATCATAACGGCCCTGAGGGTTGTAAGCGCCATGAAAAGGGCGGGCCAGCCCCTTTCGGAGCTCGCTAAACTCATGAAGGTTTTTCCTCAGCGATTGATCAATGTAAAGGTGAAGGATAAGCCGCCTATAGAGACAGTGCCTGAGATCGTTGCTGCTATTGAGCATGTGGAAAGAATCCTGGGAGATGCGGGAAGGGTGCTGGTTCGCTATTCTGGCACACAGCCCATGTGCCGCGTGATGGTGGAGGGGCCCACCCATGAGGAGACCGAAAAGTACTGCAAGCAGATTGCGGAGGTCGTGAGGGGAAAGCTGGCTAACCGGGCGGGGTAAACCCGCCCCTACGTGACGGGCTAACGGGCTCAACCGGCTCAACGGGCCAAACCGGCTAACGGGCTATTGTGAATTATCCTCTCGAAAAAATATTTAGAACGGTTCTCAGAAACGGTGGCTCCTTTGCCGACCTGTGCCATGAGTCGAGCCAGAGCAGTTCCGTCGTGTGTGATGATAACAAGATTGAAAAGGTCATCACCGGCACGGATGCTGGTGTGGGCCTTCGAGCCATTGCCAATTTCAAGACTTCGTACGCTTATGGCAACCGCTGCTTTGAGTCAGATGTCCTGGGTCTTGCAGGGGATTTGGCCGCTGCGGTGAAGGCTGGTTCCGAAGCGACCATTGCAAGAGAGTATCCCTTGGGGCCCCGGGTGAACCTTCGGGTGAGCCTTTCTCCGGATACCGTTGAGATGGCCAAAAAGGTTGCTATTGTACGGGAAGCGAATGCGGCAGCCCGCGGCATCGACTCCCGTATTCGGCAGGTCAAGGTTGTTTACAGCGACAAGCATCAAAAGCTTGTCATTGCCAATTCAGAAGGACTCCTGGTAGAGGAAGATCGCACGTATACGTTGCTTGCCGTGCAGGTGGTGGCGGCTGAAGACGGCCTGATTCAGACCGGATACGAGCCCGTGGGAGGTCTGATCGGGTTTGAACTCTTTGATGAAGTGGATCCTGCTCGGGTGGCTGAAACCGCAGCCCGTCGGGCTGTGCAGGCCCTGGAGGCCAGAGAAGCCCCCAGCGGCGTTATGCCTGTTATCCTCTCAAGTGAGGCTGGCGGGACCATGATCCATGAGGCCGTAGGTCACGGCCTGGAGGCAGATCTTGCTCTCGAAGGGCTTTCGGTCTACAGCAACCGTATCGGCGAGACTGTGGCCTCCCCGCTCATTACGGTGATTGATGATGCCACGCTTTCCCAACGGCGGGGATCTTACGGGTATGACGATGAGGGGGTTCCGGCACAAAAGACCGTTATTGTAGAAAAGGGGGTCTTGAAAGGGTATCTTTGCGACCGGCTTTATGCCATGAGGTTCAATGGGGTATCCACAGGAAACGGCCGGCGAGAGTCTTATAAGTACCATCCCATTGTGCGCATGTCCAATACCTTTATTGCCCCCGGAGAAGAAGATCCGGCAACCATTGTGCGAAACACCCCAGAGGGTGTTTTTGTAAGAAAGATGGGTGGAGGCCAGGTGAACACCGTAAACGGCGATTTTGTCTTTGAGGTGAGTGAAGGCTATCTGATCCGAAACGGACAAATAGGCGATCCTATTCGTGGCGCCACTCTCGTCGGGAATGGTCCACAGGTGCTCAAATCGATTGACCGTGTTGGAAACGATCTGGGGTTTGGCATCGGCACTTGCGGCAAGGATGGCCAGGGGGTACCGGTGGCTGATGCCCAGCCCACACTCCGGATACCGGAGATCATCGTAGGGGGCACCGCTTATAAGAAGCTCAAAGCTCAAAGCTGAAAGCATAAACCTTTCCACCTGTGCGGTTAGTGCATTCATGATCTTGGCAATACAATTAAAATCCCCCTTCGCCCCCCCCCTTAAAAAGGGGGGAATTCCTAAAAGTCCCCCTTTTGTAAAGGGGGACCCGCCTGCCAACGCCTCGCTCGCAGGGGAACTACAATGCCAGCATACACGGCAATGGCGGGCAGGTTTAGGGGGATTTTTCAGGTAACCGCACAGGTCCAAA